>JAKBAL010000199.1 GCA_021809225.1 Pseudomonadota bacterium
AAGATAATATTTGCCACAACCCGATTTCCCCAAGATAACAATAAAGTCATTTTCTTTGATATTCAGCTGGATATGATCGAGAATAAGAGCTGGCTTTTGAGGGTCACCAAACCATTTTGAAATATTGTTGAGTGTTAATAGCTCCTTTTCCATGATTTTTCTCCCTAATCCAGACGATAGCGCGTTGTGACAAAGAGATAAAGGGGGTGCCAAAGAAGACGATTTAATATTAACACATAAATTGAGAGAACAATAACCCCCAGTAAAATACGAGGATAATCACCCGCTGCTGTAGATGATGCAATGTATGCACCGACTCCATTTGCGACAAGTGTATTGTTCCCCCAACTCACATATTCAGCTACAATACTGGCATTCCACGACCCACCTGCAGCCGTAATGAGTCCTGTCACGTAGGCAGGGGCAATGCCAGGCAAATAAAGTTTTTTCCATTGCAACCACCCTTTTACACGAAAATTCTTTGTTAGCTCTTGAAAATCATAAGGAATAGAAGAAGCTCCACCAATCACATTAAATAAAATGTACCACTGCGTTCCTAAGATTATGAGGGGGCTAAGCCAAATGTCGGGGTTTAAATGATATTTTACAATCACCACGACCACGATCGGAAAAAAGAGGTTGGCAGGAAAGGCCGCCATAAATTGAACCCAAGGTTGAAGCCGACTTGAAAGTCGTTCATTCAGTCCAATCATCACACCTATGGGAACCCAGACGAGGGAAGCGAGTGCACATAAAACAACAACTCTTATAAGGGTGATGAAACCCAGAAAAAAAACATGCTTCATTTCTTCAATGGAAATATTTGAAAACACATAGATGTAAGCTTTGAACCCATAGAACGCGAAGATAAATAAGAAGAAAAGGAAAAAAGCCGTGATAATCAACTTGCTGATGATAAGGTTTATGCTTTGGTGTTCTTTCTCAAATGAAGAAGTTTTAAGACTAAGGGCTTGGAAAATTTTATCGAAAATACTTAGAAAGCCAAACCAAAAAATATTAAAAATGCGGAAGAGGGCAGCCCGTCTAAGCATCGTTAGTACCCAAGAAGAAGGCGTTTGCGCATGGGCTGTGAGTTCTGCCTTAAATTTGTCGCTCCAAACCAGGAGAGGCCGAAAAAGAAGCTGATCATACAAAAGAATGACGATGAGCATGGTCAAGATGGCATAGCAAATAGCCTCCATTGACTTGTGCTTCGATGCAAGAGCAATGTACGACCCAATTCCGGGGAGAAGGATTGTATTGCCTGATACCGTAATTGCTTCAGACGCCACCACAAAAAACCACCCCCCAGAAACGGACATCATTGTATTCCATAAAAGTTGGGGCACAGCAAAAGGAACTTCAAGGCGCCAATACCGCCTCCAAGATGAGAGGTGATAGAGGGTCGCGACCTCTGTCAATTCTTTGGGAACGCTCATAAAGGATTGATAAAGACTAAAGGTCATATTCCAAACTTGAGAGGTAAAAATCGCAAAAATAGAAGCACATTCAACCCCAAGGAGACTTCCGGGAAAAAGAGCAATAAAGCCTGTTACCGTAATCGATAAAAAACCTAAAATAGGAACGGACTGAAGAATATCAAGAAGAGGAATTAAGATGAGTTCTGCTTTTTTGCTCTTAACTGCAATAGTTGCATAAACAAAGCTAAATATAAGGGATAAAATAAGGGCATAAAACATTCTTAAAATTGTTCGTAAAGCATAATAGGGGAGGTTGCTAGGATCCAAAGAAACTGGCAATGTATCTGTCATTATATAGGGGGTGGCCATTTCTCGGCTTCCCCAGACGAAAAGAGTAATTGCCGTTATGACAACAAGAAGCGCCACTCCATCCCATGGAGAAGGACGCAAGCGTAAAGAGGGGAAAAAATGACTGAACTTTCGTTGAAGGATAGCTTTCCTCCCTTGTTTTTGTTTCTAGAAGAATATATCACAATATGAACAAATATCCTCATCCTGAATGAAAATCCCTTGTTTCTGGGTTGCTTCGTCGCTATGCTCCTCGCAATGATGCGTGGGAGAGTCAGATAAGTGGCGCATTATTTAAAATTTATAGCAATAGTTACATTTTAAAATATAAATAATAATTATAGGGATGTTTCACTTGCGAATTTTTGTTTTAATATCATGCTTGAGTTTTTGGCTTGCAGGCTGTGCTGTCGGTCCAGATTTTGAGTCACCTGCGGTTCCTCAAACTCAGTCCTATACAGAGTCGGTGCTCCCCGAAAAAACCGTTAAATCGAAAGGTCCAGGGGGAGATACACAAGTTTTTCTTCAAGGAAAGGACATCCCCGGCTGTTGGTGGTATCTTTTTCGCTCAAAGGCTTTGAATGAATTGATAATAAGAGCCCTTAAAAACAACCCTGACCTCCAAGCCGCCCAAGCTGCACTTTATCAAGGGGAAGCAAATTTACGTGTTGCATTAGCTTCTCTTTATCCATCTATCAATTTTCAAGCTTTCCCTGAAAGGCAGCGATTCAGCGGAGCTATTTTTGATATATCCACACCAAAGGGACCAGTTACCTTTAATCTCTATAATGCATCTGTGAACGCTTCTTATATTCTGGATATATTTGGAGGAGTCCAACGACAAATCGAATCTTCAGAAGCTCAGCTTAGCTACCAAGTATTTGAATTAGAAGCTACTTATTTAACCTTAACCTCGAATATTGTCACGGCGGCTATCACAGAAGCTTCTCTAAGGGCACAGATTCAAGCAACTGAGGAATTAATAGAGTCGCAAGCAAAAGTTCTTGAAATTACAAAAAAGAAATTCGATTTGGGGGGAGTCTCTCAATTAGATGTTCTTGCCCAGCAAACCCAACTAGCCCAAACACAGGCCTCTCTTCCTCCTCTCCAAAATAGTTTGTCGCAAACACGTAATGCACTTTCTGTTCTTATTGGAGAGTTGCCAAGTGAAAGCCATCTTCCCATTTTCAATTTAATGGATTTGAAGTTACCCACGCAGCTTCCCGTCAGCCTTCCTTCTTCTCTTGTTTGTCAACGCCCGGACATTCGGGCTGCTGAGGCCACCCTACGTTCTGCGAGTGCTCAAATTGGCGTCGCCACGGCAAATATGCTTCCTCAAATTACCCTCACTGGAAGTGCAGCTCTTATATCTGATACATGGGATACGCTTTTTGAATATAAGTCTTTTATTTGGTCGATCATGGCGAATTTAGCTCAGCCTATTTTTCAAGGAGGATCCCTTATTGCCAAACGAGATGGAGCGAAAGCTGCCTTTGACCAAGCCTTTGCTCAATACCGTCAAACTGTCCTTAAAGCTTTTCAAAACGTAGCTGATGTTCTAAGGGCCCTTGAGATTGATGCTCAGCAACTTCAAGTGCAGACAGAAGCTGAAGAAGCCGCATCGAAAACACTCAGCTTGACTCAAACTCAATATAAATTAGGGGCCGTAAGTTATATAAATCTTTTGGATGCGGATAGGCAATATCACCAATCTCGTATTGGTCGCATACAAGCCCAAGCTGCCCGCTATGCAGATACAGCGGCTCTTTTTCAAGCCCTGGGTGGAGGATGGTGGAATCGAAAACCGATTTATGAGGAAATCCAATAATGTCAAAACGTATGGTAATCATGCTTATCCTTACAGGACTTATTTTTGGAGGCATTTTCGCTTATAAAGTCTTTGAGGGCCGTATGATAAAAAAGTACATGAGTGGCCTCGCAATGGTCCCTGTAACCGTATCATCTGTAATAGTTACATCTACACCCTGGGAATCTAAGCTCACTGCCACAGGAACCATGCGGGCCATCAATGGAGTTGATGTGACAACCGAGATTGCGGGGCTTGTTAAGGCCATAAAATTTACTCCCGGAAGTGAGGTTAAGGCAGGCGACGTCATCATTGAACTCAATGCCGATGTTGAAATTGCCCAGCTCGAATCTCTCCTGGCTTTAGCCGACCTTGCCCACATTACTTATAACCGTGATAAGGAACAATTTGCGGTACAGGGGGTTAGCAAAGCAACTCTTGACGCCGATGCAGCTAATCTCAAAAGTTCGAATGCTCAAGCGGCACAACAAGCCGCTGTGAATGCAAAGAAAAAAGTTCAGGCTCCTTTTGACGGGCGTCTTGGTATTTCTGCAGTTAATTTGGGTCAGTATTTAAATCCAGGAGATAAAATTGTAACACTCCAATCTCTTGATCCCATTTATGTGGATTTTTTTCTTCCTCAACAAAATCTGCCTCAAATTGCCGTAAACCAAGCCATTATTCTGACAACAGACACGTATCCTCGTGTCTCGTTTAAGGGAAAAATTACCACGATCAATCCCAAGGTTGATGTAGGTACACGCAATGTAGAAGTTGAAGCTACCCTTCCTAATCCAGACCATAAACTGTTTCCGGGTATGTTCGGTGTGGTTGAGATTCGTACGGCAGTTTCAAAGGAATACATCACCTTACCCCAGACGGCGATTAGCTATAATCCTTATGGAGACTTGGTTTATACTTTAAAAGAAAAGGAAAAAGATAAGAAGGGAAATCCTATCTTTGTTGCAACTCAACAATTTGTCACCGTCGGTAAAACCCGAGGAGATCAAGTTCAAGTCTTAAAGGGTGTTAAAAAGGGTGACGTGGTTGTTACTGCGGGTCAGCTCAAACTTAAAAATGGAAGCCTTGTCACAGTTAATAATACGGTCGTTCCCAGCAATGATCCAACGCCCAACCTCAAAAATGATTAAATCAGGGACATTCTGATGAAGTTTACGGACTTATATATTCGAAGACCTGTCCTTGCTACCGTTGTAAGTGTGATGATTCTTGTTTTAGGGTTGCGCTCTCTTGACCTTCTTCCCATCCGCCAATTTCCTTTTACGCAAAATGCAATTATAACGGTATCAACAGTTTATACCGGTGCAGATCCAGAGCTTATTGCAGGTTTCATTACAACCCCTCTTGAAAATTCCATTGCCCAAGCTAATGGAATTGATTATTTAACGTCCAGCAGTAACCAAGGCGTAAGTACAATTCAGGCCATTCTTCGGCTCAATTATGATTCGCAAAAAGCGCTTTCTGACATTAATACCAAAGTCAATGCTGTTTTGAATCTGCTCCCAAAGGATGCTCAAGTCCCTGTCTTAACGGTGGTCGTTGGGGATGTCACTGATGCTATGTATATCGGTTTTTATAGCGATGTTCTTCCGACAAATAAAATTACAGACTATA
>JAKBAL010000200.1 GCA_021809225.1 Pseudomonadota bacterium
TTTTGACGACGTTTCTCATATCCCATGGAGCAAGGAATTGACCCTTTTTGACGTTAAGGGCTTTTCCTGTTTTTCCAGCTGCCACCAAAAGATCTGTTTGACGACATAAAAAGGCCGGAATTTGAAGAACATCCACAACCTCTGCTGCTATCGCGCATTGGACAGGTTCATGCACATCTGTAACGATAGGACACCCCCATTTTTCACGAATTTCTGCAAAAATGGGAAGGGCTTCTTCAAGGCCAATACCCCGCACACCTTGAAGACTTGTACGGTTAGCTTTATCAAAAGAGGTCTTATAAATGAAGCCAATCCCTAATTTATTTGTGAGTTCGACAAGAGCGTGGGAGATCTCGAGGGCGTGTTCGCGGCTTTCAAGAACGCATGGTCCTGCAATTAAGGTAAAGGGCAAGTCATTGCCAATTTCAAGAGAGCCAATCTTTACGCGACGGGTCATGATGTTTCCTCTTTAAATAAGACGGTTTTGGTTAATAGCTGCTTCGATGAAGGATGTAAATAAAGGGTGGGGTTTAAAAGGCCGTGATTTAAATTCGGGATGAAACTGAACTGCTACAAACCAAGGATGATCTTTTCTTTCTGCGATTTCAGGTAAAAGCCCGTCCGTTGTTGTTCCTACGATATGAAGACCGCACTTTTCAATCTCTTCTAGATAAGTGGTATTAACCTCATACCGGTGGCGGTGTCGTTCTGAAATTATGGAACTTTTATAAATTTCGTGAGCTTTTGAACCGGGAGTTAAATGGCACTCATAGTTTCCTAAACGCATGGATCCTCCCAGATCTCCACCTGGAAAATATTTTTGAACAACATCTCCCTTGGCCCATTCCGTCATTAAGGCGATGGCGGGCATTAAGGTGGGGCCGAATTCGGTAGAATTGGCCTCAGAGCAGCCACCGATATTTCGCAAAGCTTCAAGAACGGCCATTTGCAGACCAAAGCAAACACCAAAGAAAGGAATTTTATGCTCTCGTGCATATTGGATAGCTGCAATTTTCCCGAGGGCACCTCGCTCTCCAAAGCCTCCAGGCACAAGAATTCCATGAAGAGGTGAAAGTCGTTCCATCAATGTGGCTTTATTGCCATTTTCGAATTGATCTGCATCAATCCATTCAATGTTAACGTGGACCTTGTTGGCAATCCCCCCATGAATAATGGCTTCGTGTAAGGATTTATAAGCGTCCAGTAGTCCTGTATATTTACCAACCACACCAATGGTTACATCCCCTTCTGGCCGTATTTGGGTAGAAACAATCCTTTCCCAAATCGCAAGATCAGGAGCTGTTTTTGCCTCAAGACCAAAATGTTTGCAAACTTCCCGGTCTAAACCCTGCTCATGATAACTGATAGGGACTTGATAAATTGTTGAAACATCTAAAGCTTCAATGACACAAGTGGGTTTAACGTTGCAGAAAAGAGCTAACTTACGCCTTTCCTCAACACCGATGGGTCGATCGCTGCGACAGAGGAGGATGTCTGGCTGAATTCCTTTGCTTTGTAGCTCTCGAACGGAATGTTGGGTTGGTTTTGTCTTAAGTTCCCCTGCTGTTGGAATATAAGGCACGAGAGTTAAATGGATGAAAAAGGAATTGCGGTACCCTAATTCATTGCGCAACTGACGAATGGCTTCAAGAAAAGGCAGCCCTTCGATATCTCCTACCGTTCCTCCGATTTCACAAATCGTAAAGTCTACGTCCGCAGTATTCTTTACAATGGCGCCTTTAATGGCGTCCGTGATGTGAGGAATAACTTGAACGGTCGCTCCAAGGTAATCTCCTCGGCGTTCATTTGCTATAACTTCGGAATAGATTCGACCCGTGGAGACGGCATCAAAACGAGTTGTGTTCGCACCTGTAAATCGCTCGTAGTGACCAAGGTCAAGATCTGTTTCGGCCCCATCTTCAGTGACAAAGACTTCCCCATGTTGAAAAGGATTCATGGTACCGGGATCGACATTGATATAAGGCTCTAATTTTCGCAGTAGAACCTTATACCCTCTCGCTTGAAGAAGAGCTCCTAAGGAGGCAGATGCTATTCCCTTTCCTAACGAGGAAACAACACCACCAGTTACAAAAATAAAACGTGCCATATTTATCTGTTCTATGCTCTATAGTTTAAAAAATTTGATTTCACTCCGCGTTAACGCTTTATGTCACGGCGTGATTAACCTCATTGGCTTGGAGGCTTAATCGGCTCGCTTTGAGAAGGTTGTTCCAAAATAGAAGAGGGTCTGCTTTGATGGCTCGCTAAAATAGCAAGAGTAAGACTTGTCGCCAAAAAGCAGCCTGCTAAGATAGCAGTTGTATGGGTTAGAAGGTTTGCGGATCCACGTGTGGTCATCAGACCCCCCATGTTTCCTCCACCAAGGCCAATTCCACCTTCACTTCGTTGAATAAGAATCACACCAATCATTGCTGCTGTGATCAATAGGTGAATAACGAGTAAAACCGTTTGCATAATATCTTTCTCATCTTTTTATCTGGTGGCTACTTTATGACGAAACGCTTCCAATTTCCAGAAGAAAATAGTCTGTTGAAAAATAAACCAAGACTTGACGAAAGGATTATTTTTCGCATAGATAAACCCTAGTCCTTTTATGGCGGGTGTAGCTCAATCGGTTAGAGCGCCAGTTTGTGGTACTGGAGGTCGTGGGTTCGATTCCCATCACTCGCCCCATAAAACCAAGGACTTTAGGGTGTCTTTAAAAGTTTCGGAACTTTCTAGGTAGCAATTGGGAAAATTATCTCACCTCCTTACCCTTGTAACCATTGAAAATACAATTCGCATTCTTCCAATGAGGGTGTCAGACTTCGGACTCGGGGTACTTACGTATTTCAAATACACTCCGCGCCCCTCGCCTTCCTGCTCATTGATTGAAAGAAAAATGGTATAAAAAGCGCTTAGATTGGAGGACATTACCAAATTGGCGCTACACACATTTCTAAATTGTGTTGATAGCTTTTTGTTTTTCCTCCAAAATGGCCTCAATATAACGGCGGTGTTGAAAGAGGAAATCGTATCTTTAGGGAAGAATTTTATTCACGAAAAGATCTCTTTCCTAATTCAATCCACGGGCTTCGTTCCGATATTTCTAAATCTCTTAATAAATATTAATTCCTACAGACCTCATTTTAGTTTTAAAGGACTCACTCCTTTGCAGTATATTCATGAATCTCATCTTATGATCCTCTAAGTCTCATATGTACTGAACGTATACACTCATAAAAAACAACTTTCATTTTAAAAAATAACGTTTAATATAAAGCAAGTTACTGTATGGTAATATAGTTGTTTTTATTAAAACCAACTATTTTGGTTAATGATTTTTATGGAGAATATGATTATGAAAATAGAAAAAGTAATTTTAGCAGCTCTTATGCTATACACAGCAATAGAAACCCCCTTACAAGCTATGGAGGATATAGTCTCAGAGAGAAAAAGTGTAGCCGTTTTATATCAAGGACCCGGAATGAGGGCTCTGCCAACTGATGTAGAAGGGAGCATAAGTCTAACATTACGCGGCGAAAAGACGAGTAAGGGCTACCGGATGGACCTATACCTTCTAAATAAGGGTCTATTAATAAGATTACCAGATTGTGAATACGATAGCTCCCATACAGTAATGCAAGGGCCTTCCTTTATAATTTCAGAGAGTGAGGATGGTGGTAATTTTGGGTGCAATGGGTGGGTTCGCTCTTTTGGGGGCAATAGGATATCTTACAGTGACTATCGTGGACAGAAGGCTCCTTACCATACATCTGTATCCATCCCATTAAACGAAGAGGGTTGTGCATTAAAAGCCCTCCTTTTTACACTTAAATTATCTTATAAGGAGGTAGATGGATTAGACAATATATTTTCTTATGCTCATTCTAGTAGTGTTAAAGCACTGTATGAAGGAGATCCCCAGCTTAGTGAGTTGTTGACTTTTGGTAAGCCGTTGGCTTTGAATAAATAAACGTAATTTACTCACCTATAATTCCCCTTACCCCCATGAAATGGCGGGTGGGGGGAAAATGAAATAAATGAAAAACTAAGCTTTCCTCCTTTTTTGTATGCACCCCTTGCTCTTGTCTTAAGTTTTATCTGATTTTCTAGTTTCGAAAGAGGTCTACTGTAACAGAGAGGATAGCTGCCATTTTGCGTGTATCTATACATACCGCTTTTAGACACAATCCTTGTAAACCTTTGGTTAAATAATGGCTCAAGCTCCCAGCCTCTAAGCCAACTTTCTCCAACTCAACTCCGCTTTTTTGGCAGTTCTTCTATATATTGGCTGAGGGTCTGTGCTGGCTTTGCTTTCAAAAACCTTTTTTCCGTCTTCACTCAAAATGCATATAAAAGTTTCTTTCATTGCCACGTCTAATCCTGCATAATGCTTCATTGAAGGTCTTTTTTTAGTTTTTTTGTTACCCAACATCCAAACTTAAGCCTTGATGCTTTAGGAGACATTCTCGCCTATCTCAGGGGAGAGGGGCAATACAGTATGTTACTATATTTTCAATAGGGGTCTTTCATACCACCCCGTCACTTTTTATAGTGTATTGAAAAGTAAGGAAAAAAATTTAAATGTGAAGCTATACGCGTCATGAATGGAAATAAGGTTTCTGGATTGCTTCGGAGAAAAGCTCTTCGCAATGACGATTCCCCTCTCATTGCGAGCATAGCGAGGCAATCCAGCCTTAAAATTTTGCAACACCCAATTTTCATTTTGTTTGAGTATAATATTGTACCAGTAGTTCAGGGGATACTCCTTACGTATCCAAAAAGCTCCGCAATTTCCGAGAACGACTAGGATGTTTGAGTTTTCGCAAGGCCTTGGCTTCGATTTGGCGGATGCGCTCTCGGGTTACAGCGAACTGTTGACCGACTTCTTCCAATGTATGGTCTGTATTCATGCCAATACCAAAACGCATACGTAAGACACGTTCTTCGCGAGGGGTAAGGCTTGCAAGAACACGTGTCGTTGTTTCTCTCAAGTTCGAAAGAACGGCCGCGTCTACGGGAACGACGGCATTTTTATCTTCGATAAAATCACCTAAATGGCCGTCTTCTTCATCTCCAATGGGAGTTTCAAGACTAATAGGCTCTTTAGCAATTTTCATCACTTTACGAACTTTTTCAATAGGCATCGACAAACGTTCAGCAATCTCATTTGGAGTCGG
>JAKBAL010000201.1 GCA_021809225.1 Pseudomonadota bacterium
AGGATGAATGGTTGAATGGCAAATGATAATGAATCCCTAAAAATTGCTTCTAAAGAAGTTGAAAAAATTTAAGGCAATTCAAGAGAAATCCACAGCATTTTCAATAGGAAAAATTTTTATTTATTCCTTCTTGGGTATCTTTGCCGTCTTATGCTATAAAAAAGAATAATGATTCAGAGACTCAGGTAAAGGGAGAAGTTCCATGTATGCCCAAAAACTTTTTTTCTATTTTTTGCTGTTTTGTTCGATAGCTTTTCCTAAAGGGGGCAGCGCTGATCCCGTTATTTGTGATCCTATGCAACCGATTAGGGCTGTTGTCCAAGTTGCTATTGATAATGACGTTTTGGCAGAGCTGCAAGACTTGGGTGTTAATGAGCTATCCATTACGCCAGGGACATATAATTCTTGGACTGAAAAGTTTCCTGCAAAAAATGGTGCTGAAGTTACGATCGTTGATTATGGAGATCCCTTAACGATTGATATGCAAGAAGGTTTATTGGTAACTTATAAAACACGTGAGAAGGATATTGTTTATGCGTTTTGCCAAATTCCTGAGCAAGATTTGCAGGGACAATATCCAGAGACAGTCAGGCTGCATCTCAACCCGGCTTTCAAAAGATGTTGCATTGAAGTTTTAACGACTCAGTGTTTTTGAATCCGGGTCTTATTCCCTCTGCTGCTCGCGGTATAACGTATTTAGCTTCGTAGGTTGCTAATAACCCGTTGGCTTGCGGCGGGGGTAGTTTATTTTACCGTTAACTGTTTTTTCTCTTCTTGCTCTTTCGTGATGGGAGACAGTCAGAATGTAAGACATAATCTGCGAGAGATTTTTGAAAATCATCTGGGCGGTCAATCGACCGTAAAAGTAACAAAAACTGACTTTTTTCATTCAAAAAGAGGTGTTCACACGGACAGATGAAACCATTATGCCTTTACACCTGTGGAGTAGGGTAAAGGTTGACAAAATCGTCTTATCCCCAAAGTCGAGAGGGCTTTAAGACAGTTAGGAATCAACCATATCTGTGCTTATAGTCTTTAAGCGCTTAGCTTGAGCTTATTTTCATTCAGGAAAAAGGAAATCAACATTAAGGCGAGTGAGCCAAGTAGGACCCATAGCTTTAGATGTCAAAACATTGTAATAAGACTGTAATGATATACTCATAGTTTGTTCGCTGATCTTAAAGACGTGCCCGACACCTGCCCCTAAGGGAACAATCCATCTATTAGATGACGGTGAATTCCAAGCAGCTGTCATGGTAGGCGCTGACACAATATACCAATGGTTAGGAAGATTATAATAAATAAAAGGTTGAACAGTACATAGATTTACCTTGCTTCTCTTCTGATTTTTAGCAAAAGACCAGACGTTATTAATAAGAGCACCAAGAACCCAGTGAGATGGCATAGCTACAAATGCCGCCGCTGGCCCTGCACTCCATGTTCCTGATCCCAATTGTTTCATTGTTGCCGTAGGTAAGAGAAACGCAGAGCCGATGCCCCACATTATTTTGCTTCCTTTAGCGGATGTAAAATAGAATTCTGGATTAAAGTCACCTAATCCAAAGACATGATCCTTTGGTTTCCTAATATCAACTTGATAAAGGACTGGTAAGATAGGTCTGAAAACAAGTTTAACATCCTGATTGAGTTTAAATGGTATTATAGGTTGTATATTTGTCAGTAATTGGGGTTGATCCTTATGATTAAATCCAAAATTAAAATTGTTTTGAAAAGGAGTATGGGTCAAATCTGAAAGAGGATTTTGAGAATTTATTGTAACCTGGTCTAAATTACCTTCATCCGCCGATGCTTCATTCTCATCTAGAAAGAATAATATTAATATTTCAATTGTAAAAAAAAGAAGAATTTTTTTCATAATATATTGAAATTAAACGTTATTTTCTGTGGCAGCTTTAAGTTGGTGATGTTAGATAGTACTCATCAAGGCCTTTTCAATCAAAAATTTTGAGTTGATAAAACTCTTTTCTCTGCCTTTCAGCTATAATCATAAAATTCAAAATCCGCCTTCCTTTTGATTTATTTTTCAACAGCATAGTATATAATATTTTTTTGGGCAATTGTGATTCTCTCAGGTATTGCAAGTACGTCGTCGCATGAAGGGCAATGGTAAAAGTATGCTTTTTATAGGGTTTACAAGAGTGATAAGAATAGAGTTTTCTCCTTTACCTTAAATAGACATAACTTTTAACTTTTTTTTCATGCTCTTTCTTTAAAGTAAAGAAGGGAGACGTCTTATGAATACTATTCTTCATTTCAAAATCAAGGGAATGCATTGTGTAAGTTGTGCAATACAGGTTGAGCGAGCCATTTCTTCTGTGGAAAATGTAAAAAAAGCTCAGGTTAATTTCGTGAGTGAAAAAGCCAGAATTGAAGTTGATTTTTCTAACCCTTCTCTCGTTAAAGCTATTGTCAAAGCTATTCAAAGAGAAGGGTATGAGGCCAGATTGATTCATCAGAAGCATTTATCTCATGAACCTTTGGTGAAAGAACATCATCTCTTTCGTTTGCACCCCAAGTATATTGATCTAGGTATTGCAATTCTTTTTACTCTTCCTCTTGTGGCGCATATGGTAGGTTTTTATGTTTCTCCTTATTTTCAACTTGTGTGCGCCAGTGTGGTACAGTTTTGGGCGGGTCGACACTTTTATCAAGCGGCTTGGAAATCGGTAAAGCGTTTAACAAGTAATATGGATCTTCTTGTAGTTCTTGGAACTTCTGCAGCTTATATATATAGCTTTGTCGGTGTCTTTCTTCATTTTCCTGCTTTGTATTTTGAAACAGGGGCCGTTGTGATGATGCTTGTTCTTTTAGGACGTTGTCTTGAAGATCGTGCAAAGCGATCAGCCAATGCCGCTGTCAGATCTTTAATGAAACTCACCCCTCCCACGGCTCTCGTTGAGAAGGATGGCGTTTATGTGGAATCTTTAAGTGATGAGGTTAAAAAAGGCGATCACCTGATGGTGAGAGCTTGGCAACGTATTCCCGTAGATGGGTTTGTTTTCCGCGGAACGAGTGAAGTAGATGAATCCATGATTACCGGTGAAAGTATTCCTGTTTTGAAAGCGGAAGGGGATAAAGTCATTGGAGGAACGAGAAATACCTCTGGGGTTCTTTATCTTGAAGCCACAACCCTTGGTAATCAATCAACTCTTTCTCGCTTGATTCGCTTGGTTGAAGAAGCGCAGTCTTCCCGCCCGCCTATTCAAAAATTTGTTGATCAAGTCTCTGCTGTCTTTGTGCCTGCTGTTCTTTTGATCAGTCTTGTGACTTTTGGCGGATGGCTAGTCGTCAATTCATCCTTTCAACACGCTTTACTGGCAGCCATTTCCGTTCTGGTTATTGCTTGCCCGTGTGCCTTGGGATTAGCTACACCGACGGCCATTGTTGTGGCGATGGGAGCAGCGGCACGGAAGGGTATTTTAATGAAAGATCTCGAAAGCCTTGAAGCTCTGCGGAAAGTTGATGTGATTGTTTTTGATAAAACAGGGACACTTACGAAAGGCGAATTTAGCCTGACGATTGCAAAATCTTTCTCTGGATTTTCGCAAGATCAATTGATTCTCACGGCAGCCTCATTGCAAAAAGGGAGTGAACATCCCGTTGCTAAAGCCTTCTTAAAGGGTGTTAAAGGGAAAAAATTACTCGATGTTATCGATTTTTTCTCCTTTCCTGGCAAAGGAGTCCAAGGAACAGTGAACGGAACACTTTATTTTTTAGGGTCAAAAGAGTTTATGGAAGAACAAGGAATCGAAGTTTCTGCCTCCCGTATGGCTGAACAGACAGTGATTTATTTGGCAGAAAGGGGAGGTCTTCTTGGAATTTTTTACCTGGTGGATATACCCCGTAGGCGGGCGCCTGAAGCGCTTCAAGCGCTCAAGGCCATGGGTCTAAAAACGGTTATGTTGACAGGGGATAGAAAAGAAGCAGCGCATATGATTGGGGAAAAAGTAGGGATTGATGATGTGATGGCCCAACTTCAGCCAAAAGATAAAGTGAACTATATTAAAGCGCAAGAGCAGCGGCATCATTTAGTTGCGATGGTGGGAGATGGGGTGAACGATGGTCCTGCATTAGCTGCTGCAACGGTTGGGTTTGCGATGGGATCGGGGACTGATGTGGCGATGGATGCTGCCTCTATTACCTTGATGCGACCTGCCCTTGAGTTGATTCCGCAGGCTTTTCTTCTTTCTAAGAAAACCTTTCGTATTATCCAAGAAAATCTTTTCTGGGCGTTTATCTTTAATATTGTTGGGATTGGCTATGCTGCCTTTGGCTATCTGAGTCCGGAAATTGCGGGTGGCGCGATGGCAGCGAGTAGTATCATAGTTGTGATGAATTCCCTGCGATTAAAAAAAGGATGAAGGAAATTTCAAGGCCCCTATCGTGATAAAGACGTGAAATCTAGTTCAGTCCTTTAACCTTAAAAAAAGCAGTCGTTGTTTTTTTAAGGTTCCAAGGGAAGGGTGTCGGTTTATGAAGAGGCATGACTATGAATTTCCTATTGAAGAAATGGCCAAAGTTTTAAAGATAAGCCTAGTCTTACGTTTACGCAGCAATGAAAAAAATTATCTTCAACGCAAAGTCCGCGATCTTAAGGACCGTACATAAAATATTACGTGAATATAATTTAATTCAATTGATATTAATTTTTTATTATTGTAAAAAGGAAAAATTATATATTTCTTGTGATTAAAATCTTTGTTTTTATATTTTTTATATTTAAATTTAAGGAGTCTAATGATGCACAAATCAAATTTGAAATTTTTGTCAGTTCTAGCGCTAGGATTGAGCTTAAACTTTTCCGTCAGTCATACTACCATGGCTATGGAAGACGACCTGAATCAAAGCATTTCATCTGGAGTCCTTCGTGTTCATAACAGTACCCAAGAAGTGAAGGGCGCTCATATTGACTTTGCGATTCATCATCCGAAGTGCGGTTTAGTATTTGAAGGGGCCCCTCAACTCGCAAACGTAAGCCTTACGCTTCAACCGGATGAAAGCCAGGATATTGCAGAAAAAGACGTATTGAAAGGCTGATCTACTAAACATACTGTAAGAGGAGTATTTGGTATATCAGTACAAACCTCCCCCAATGCATGGGCGTGTAGTCATTTCACCTTTACAAATGTAGAGCCTCTTAATGAACCAACTGTTGGTAGGCC
>JAKBAL010000202.1 GCA_021809225.1 Pseudomonadota bacterium
TCCGTATGGATAGGGGCCCGTATCTTAGCTCCTATGGCGCGTGCCATTCCCGAACATGCGGAACATCTCTTAACTTATCTCTTGAAACATCCCCATAGTACCCGTGAGATGCATTCTTTTTATGACCACTATCAAAAATCCACTCGCCGGGCACGAGACAGAATGGTGGAGCATCCGGACTTATTTTTTAAAGCTCAAAGAGTTTTAGAGACTGAAAAGCAAACAATTGTCTTAAAGAATGGGCCAGAAGGAAAATGGAGAATCCAGTGTCATACCCTCATTGCTCTTTTATCGGAATTAACCCTCTTAGCCCCAAGTATTTTTTTTAGGCAAACACGGGAAGAGAGCCGTCAACCTTTACAAGAACTTAAACAGGCAACAAGCAAATTTGATGAATTAAGCAAAACAATACGGGAGTTGGTCGATTGTTAACCAAAGAATTGCGTCAGACAATTACCTTCCTTCACCAGCGCAAGAAAAGCAACCGTGAGATTGTGAAATTGCTTAAGATATCAAGGAATACGGTTAAGGCTGTTCTGGAACAAGGAGTGGATAAGCCCCCCAAAACTAGAAAAAATAAGGAAACTGATATTTACCCCCTCTTACGTGAGCTCTTTACCCGCTGTCTTGGGAATGCTGTACGCATGAAAGAAGTTCTGGAAGAAGAATATTCCGTGACCATTGGGTACACGACCCTTAAGCAGTATATTCGAAACGCTGGACTTCGAGCTCCTCTTAAAAGAGTTGGAGAGTATTGCTTTGAGCCTGGCCACGAGATGCAGCATGATACCTCTCCCCATTGGGTCCTCTTGGGAGACAAAAAGCTTAAAGTACAATGTGCTTCTTTGATCTTGGGGTATAGTCGAAAACTCTTCATGCAATACTACCCCTGTTTTACCCGGTTTGAGGTAAAAACATTCCTCAAGGCAGGCATAGAGTTTATGAGAGGGAGTTGCCGGCGTTGCATTATTGACAATACCAGTGTGATTTTATCTGCGGGAAGCGGATTTAATGCTGTCGCCTCTCCAGAGATGCTGACGTTTGCCCGAATGTACGGGTTTGAGTTTATGGCCCATCGTGTTAACGACCCCGATCGAAAAGGTAAAATTGAGCGCCCATTTTACTATATTGAGACCAATTTTTTAGCAGAGAGGACATTCAAGGATTGGGGGGACTTCAATCGTCAGGCCAAAGAATGGTGTCTTATAGCGAATCAAAAGGAAAAGCGTATTTTAGGCATGGCGCCTGACACTGCCTTTATCCTAGAAAGACCTTATCTCGTTCCACTGCCTGATGTTTTACCTCCAATTTATGAGCATTATCAACGTCTGGTTGACTGCCAAGGCTACGTTAATTTAGATACCAACAGCTATTCTGTTCCGGAAACGTTGATTGGAAAAACAGTAGATGTGTACAAATATCCAGAAACGGTGCGTTTCTTTCATAAACATCGAGAAATTGCCATTCACCTTCGTTTATCAGGAAAACGGTATGGACGTAGTCAACTTCCTGGTCACCATTCTAAACACCACAGGCGACAAACGCAACAAGCCGCAAGCAAGATAGAAGCAGAGCTGCGGGGGCATTGTACCCTTTTAGATCAGTATGTCAGCGCCCTTAAGAAACATGTGCGTGGGAGCGGGCATCGACAGCTCAATAGATTGTTAAACCTTAAAAGGATGTATCCGGCTGAAGCCTTTCTCTGTGCCCTCAAGAAAGCAGAGCACTATGGGCTTTATGATTTAAACCGCCTTGAAGGTTTGATTATCAAGTCCGTTGCTGGAGATTATTTTAATCTAGAGGAGGAAACCCTATGAGGGAGAAAATACAAGTATTATTAGATCAATTGCGTTTGCAAGGAATGGCTGCCTGTTTAGAGGATGTGCTTACGAATGCAGAAAAGAAAGGGACGGCCCCCCACGATGTGTTGATAGAGTTGCTGGAAAGAGAATACCGCCATCAACAAGAACGTTGTCTGGAAAGTCGCCTTAAACGGGCGAAGTTACCTTGGCCCTGGACAATAGATACGTTTCCCTTTAAAGAGCAAGCCGGGGTGAATAAAGCCCAAATTATGGGTTTAGCCAAGCTGACCTTTATTGAACGTAATGACAATGTTATTTTTATTGGTAAAACAGGGACGGGAAAATCTGGAATTGCGATAAGCCTGTTGCGTTTGGCCGTCCTCAATGGCTATCGTGGGCGCTTTTATAATGCTCAAGATATGCTTAATGAACTTTATGCGTCCCTTGCGGACAGAACCACGTCTAAATTATTACATACCTTGTCTAACTATGATGTCATCGTGATAGACGAGTTGGGATATCTGACCCTCACGTCAGAGCAAATCAATATTTTTTTTAAGCTGATTGACATGCGTTATCAAAAAAAGACAACGATTATCACTACTAATCTTGACTTTGAAGCGTGGTATGAGGTGTTTAAGCACAAGGAACTCGTTGATGCCATGTTGGATAGACTTAACCATGGGTGCACGGTCATTCGTATTGATGGACCCAGTCTAAGAGTTCCAAAGAGTTCAGAAGCTCCTGCAAAGCAAAAAACCCCCCAAAGACAACAAACTCAACAAGGAGACGCTTATGAATCTTAATCTTCATGAGATTCTACCAGAAGAGATATCTGACGCAGAAGCCGCACGTCTTGCTGACATTTTTATGGCATTCGCCTTGGCAGTAGAAAGCCATTATTACCCACAAATCATTAGCCATATTAAAACCCTCTCAGCAGCGTCAAAAGAGCCTTTCTAATAACGACATAAGTCTCCGGCCAAGGGGGCTATGCATACATGCACTTCAGCAGGAGCTACGGAGAAGCCAGAGAGGAAATCTAACTCCTCTTCCTTGCTCCTATCGCTCAGAAAGCTACGCTTTCTTCCCCACACAAGCAAGGAAGTTGCACTGAATCTCCCCTTCATTCCCATTAATCAAGGAAAACCTTCACGAAAACTGATGTTCACAGAAGATCTTCATGCGCAGTTAGTGGATCAGTTTTTATGGGCGAAAATGGATCACTTTTAGTAGGCGTTCAGGTCGACGATACAATCCAAATAGACAATCGGATATATCCTATCCAAAGGACGCGTTTGCCAAGCTTTTACCTCTTCCATAACTGAGGACGTTACAGTTGAAATAAGGGTTGGAGAAACATCTACTCCATAAATTTCTTTCAACTGGTCTTGAATGTCTCGGGTACTTAAACCACGAGCATAAAGAGCTATAATTTTATCATCCAGCTCATTAAATCGTTTTTGGTACTTTGGTAAAAGTTCAGGCTCAAATTCTCCTTTACGATCTCGAGGGATTTTGACCTCTAATTCTCCTTTACTGCTTTTGATTTGCTTTTGACTATAACCATTTCGTTTGTTCTCACTCTCAGGAAATCTCTTATGTTTTTCATACCCCAAATAATGGGTCAGCTCTCCATCAAGAGCCGATTGAAGCGTCCTTCTGAAAAAAGTTCTTGAAAAACTCCCGCGTCTCCTAAAAGGTCTTCTTTTGTCGGATATTGCTTAGCTATTTGCTTGGCTAACTCATCCAGGCTTAATGTTTCTTCCGTACTCATAGGTCTTTCTCCTTTTCTTTTTTCTTAAGGTAGTTTCCTATGCCTACTTACACAAACTTTCTTACAGAACCTTGCTGGAAGATTAATACTCGTAAATCTTCTCTTCAATTTTTTACTAAATATATTAACTAATATATCAAATAACAGGACAAAGGATTCCGCTGACTATGCCCGAACTCCCTGAAGTTGAAACAATTTGTCAAGCTTTAAAACCCGTGTTGGAAGGATGTTCTTTTCAGAAAATTCAGCTTAACCGTCCAAATTTGCGTTATCCTTTCCCCGTTAACTTTGAGAACAAGCTTGCGCATTACCCCATTAACCTCGTGCGCCGCCGAGCAAAATACCTTTTAGTGGATTTTAGCCATGGCTTGACCCTCGTATGGCACCTAGGAATGTCAGGGCGTGTGATTATTGAGAGTATTGACAAGCCTTCTTCAAAACTAAGTCCCCATGATCACGTGATTTTTAGGACTTCTCATAATCATAAAATTACTTATCGTGATCCACGACGATTTGGCTTTCTGCGACTTTCTCCCACAAGTCAGTTGGCTGAAACATCCCCTTTTAATACCCTCGGGCCTGAAGCTCTCAATGATCCACAGCTCAATGCCCATGTGTTTTATGATCGTCTGAGGTGCCACAACGTTTCTCTAAAAAGCGTCCTTCTTGATCAAAAAATCATTGCTGGTGTAGGCAACATCTACGCTTCAGAAGCTTTATGGCAAGCGAGACTTTCGCCGTTACGTCTAACGAAAACTCTTACATTTGTTGAAGCAGAGAGATTGCTTAAAGAACTCCAAAATGTATTAAGGCGCGCTATTGCGGCCGGTGGATCTACCTTACGTGATCACATTCTTCCCAATGGGGAAATTGGCTACTTTCAGCATGAATTTAAAGTTTATAACCGTGAAAATGTGCTTTGCACGTACTGTCAATCAACTCCTCTTTGCAAAATTATACAAAATGGGCGAGCCACTTATTATTGCAAAACATGCCAGCAAGTTGATTAACCCGGAGAAAGCTAATTTATCTATTCCGTATAAAGAGTGCGAATGTTAGAAAACATACACCCTTGGAGGTAATCTAAACTTAAATCTATTGTCTGTTCACTGGTTTCAAAAGACTGCTGAGGAAATACTCTTTTCTCTGTTTTTGTTCGCGTGAAGTAAATTGAAGAAGTTCGTTTAGCACTTTCCAAGGTCAAATCTTTATAAATTTTCTCATTATCGTAAAAAGCATAAGAGATACCAGAGTAAGGTCTCCCCGAATAATATATAGGAATAAAAGGGGTATCTTCTTTCACTAAAGCTTTTAACCCTAAGACTTTGAGTGAATTCATAAACTCTCCACGTAATCCCTTATCCTTGCATAGCTCATTAATAATCATCTTTTGACAATCATCACAAGCATCATAACGTGAAAAAAACTTAACCCCAAAACAGTTAACCTGACTAATTTTTTTAGCTTTTTTATTGAGAAGTTGTTGAAAAATTGAATTATTATATTTTTCGTCGTCGTCGACTGCTTTGCTGTTTGCCTCAAGCTTGAAAAACCTATCCTCACTATGCCCAAATATCGATATTAGCTTAATATGAGC
>JAKBAL010000203.1 GCA_021809225.1 Pseudomonadota bacterium
ACACCAAAAGGGAAAGTTAACGGCCCGAGAGCGACTTGAGGTTTTACTGGATCCAGATTCTTTTGAAGAATGGGATATGTTCGTTGAGCATCGGTCTCGCGATTTTGGCATGGAAAATCACAAAATCCCTGGGGACGGTGTCATTACAGGCTATGGGACGATCAAAGGTCGTACCGTTTTCGTTTTTTCCCAAGATTTTACGGTTTTTGGAGGAAGCCTGAGCGAGGCACACGCCGAAAAAATTGTTAAAATTATGGATAAAGCTGTTCAGGTTGGTGTGCCTATCATCGGATTGAATGATTCAGGAGGAGCGCGCATTCAAGAAGGCGTTGGCTCTCTCGCAGGATATGCCGCTGTCTTTCAGCGTAATGTTCTGGCTTCAGGTGTCATTCCCCAAATTTCTGTCATTATGGGACCTTGTGCAGGGGGAGCGGTGTATTCTCCAGCAATGACAGACTTTATCTTTATGGTTAAAAATTCTTCCTATATGTTTGTGACAGGGCCGGATGTGGTGAAAACGGTGACTCATGAAACAGTGACTCATGAGGAACTCGGAGGGGCGATAACCCATACCACTAAATCGAGTGTGGCTGACTTAGCTTTTGATAATGATATTGATACTCTTTTAGAAGTCCGTCGTTTTTTTGATTTTTTACCTCTTTCCAATCGTGAAAAGCCGCCTCTCAAACCTACTCTCGATTCTGGAGCTCGAATGAGTCATTCCTTAGATACTCTTGTGCCTCCCAATCCCTTAAAGGGATATGATATGAAAGATCTTATTTACAAGATTGTCGATGAGGAAGATTTTTTTGAACTTCAACCTGATTTTGCGGCTAATATTATTATTGGTTTTGCCCGTATGGAAGGGCAGTCCATAGGGATTGTTGCCAACCAACCTCTGGTTTTGGCAGGTTGTCTTGATATTGATGCGTCTCGAAAAGCCGCACGATTTGTCCGATTTTGTGATTGTTTTAATATTCCTCTTGTTACATTGGTGGATGTGCCAGGATTTCTTCCGGGGATGACTCAAGAATGGGGAGGGATTATTAAGCATGGAGCAAAATTGTTATTTGCCTTTGCAGAAGCAACTGTTCCTAAAGTCACTCTTATTACCCGCAAAGCTTATGGGGGAGCTTATGATGTGATGAGTTCAAAGCACCTACGTGGAGACGTTAATTTGGCTTGGCCTTCTGCTGAAATTGCTGTTATGGGCTCTAAAGGAGCTGTTGAGATAATCTTTCGTAGTGAGCTTGAGAATAAGGAGAAAGTAGACGCCTATACAGAAGAATATCGTCAAAAATTTGCTAATCCCTTAGTCGCCGCGAGTCGTGGTTATATTGATGATGTTATTTTACCTCATACGACGCGTACACGTATTTGTCGTTCCTTACAAATGCTCAAAAATAAGAGACTTGAAAATCCATGGAAAAAACATGACAATATACCACTATAATTATAAACCTGGGAGATCTTTATGAATGAACATCAAGCACGAGAACATGTAAAAAAACTGCGACGGTTTTATACAGACGGTCTTATTTATATTGCTGTTAACCTTGGACTTATCCTTATTTGGGCTATTGCTGGGGGAGGCTATTTTTGGCCCATTTGGGTGATTGTTGGCTGGGGAATAGGGCTTGGTGTTCATGCATTTTCTTTGGGGCTTATTCCTCAAGTTAATTCTGTTGTCCCCTTTATGACGCCAAAATGGGAAGAAGAAGAAGTTCGTCGACTCATGACTAAAGACAAAGGGTCTAAAAAAAGTGAAAAAAAGGAAGAGGTAGAAGCGACCGAGAAGATCAAACCGGTCGCTGCAAAACAATCCTCCCTTAAGAAAACGTCACTTAAGACAGAACATAAGCCAAAAGCTTAAGTAGCGACAGTGAGTGTTTAAAAAAGTACTTATTGCCAATCGTGGTGAGATTGCCTGTCGTATTATCCGCACCTTAAAGCGTATGGATATTAAAACGGTGGCCGTCTACTCCGAAGCGGATGAGGAAGCTCTTCATGTTGCAATGGCTGATGAAGCTTATCTTATAGGGCCTCCTCCTGTCCGGGAAAGTTATTTAAATAGCCAAGCGATTTTAAATGTTGCGAAAAAATCTGGTGCGAAGGCTATTCACCCAGGATATGGTTTTTTATCAGAAAATGCTCTCTTTGCAGAAGAAGTGGAAAAGGCAGAGCTTATTTTCATTGGCCCTTCTTCTGACGTCATAAGAGCTATGGGCGATAAGTTAGAGGCGAAAAGACTCGCGCGTCTTGCCGGGGTTTCATGTCTTTCAGGGACGGATGAGCCGCTTCAGACTCTACATGAAGCCGAAAAAATGGCTCATGAGATGGGGTGTCCTCTGATGGTTAAAGCCGCAGCGGGAGGGGGCGGGAAGGGCATGCGTATTGTGCATGAGCCTTCCGCCTTAGCAGATGCGATAAAAGGCGCTATTCATGAAGCAAATTCCAGCTTTGGTGATGAGCGTATATTCCTTGAAAAATATGTTAATTCTGCGCGCCACATCGAAATTCAAATTTTAGGGGATCATGCGGGAAACATCATTCATTTAGGCGAGCGAGAATGTTCTTTGCAGCGTCGACATCAAAAAGTTATTGAGGAAGCTCCTAGCTCTTTCGTGACGCCAGCTCTGCGAAAGGAAATGGGGAATGAGGCGATTCGTTTAGCCAAATTTGTGAAATACACTTCAGCAGGAACTGTGGAATTTGTGGTGGATCCAGAAGGGCATTTTTATTTTCTGGAAATGAATACACGCCTGCAAGTTGAACATCCCACCACTGAAATGATTACGGGCATAGATTTGGTTGAAGAAATGGTTCGGATAGCGGCGGGTGAATCTCTGCGCTTTCAGCAATCGGATGTACAGTTTAAGGGGCATGCAATTGAAGCTCGTCTTTATGCAGAAGACTCATCTCGCGGGTTTTTGCCTTCAACGGGGAGAATGAGAACGTATTTACCTCCCTTGGAAAAAAAAGGGGAGATTCGTCTTGAAAGTGGGGTTCGGGAAGGGGATGTTATGACGCCTTATTATGACCCTATGCTTGCAAAGCTAATTGTCCATCAGCCTAGCCGAGAGCTTGCTTGTACGGTTCTTTTAGAAGCACTTAATCATTACTACGTTAGAGGGATCGCGACAAATATTCATTTTCTAACGGCCCTGGTCAATGCGCCCTTTTTTAGAAAAGGGCAATTTAACACCACAACCCTTGATGAACTCTATGGGGACGGTTTTATTCCTGAAATGCCAAAGAACCTTCAAATTGCCAGCGGGGCAGCTGCTGTGATGTATTGTCTTCGCAATATCTTAAATCAAGCAACTTTAGTTGTTTTGCTAGAGGGAAAAAAGCATTCTCTTCATATTTTGCATAAAGCAGGACAGTGGGAAGTTAACGAAGGGGCGGCCAAGCTTATCATCGAGACACACTGGAATCCTGGAGATTGCTTTTTTACAGGGGTTTTTAATGGAGAGGTGTTTACTCTGCAGCTTGAGGCACAAGGCATTCGTGATCATCTCTTTTGGGATGGATATGGGGTCCTCACCACCGTTGTGACCCCGCGTATTGCCGAGTTGTTAGCCCTTATGCCGGCAAAACAGCAGCCGGATATATCCCGCGTTGTCATGGCTCCCATGCCTGGACTTATTGTTGAAGTTGCCGTTAAGGAGGGCGATTCTATCAAGAAGGGTCATCCTATTGCTATTATGGAAGCTATGAAAATGGAAAACATCATCCGGGCAGGATGTGATGGCATTATTGAAAGAGTCTATGTGAAAAAGGGGGAGAGTGTGAATTTAGATCAACACCTCGCGAAAATTACGTAAAGATTATAGTGTAAATACTTTGTGTTTAAAAGTTATCCTTATCGGACATAAAGATATCATATTTTTCCCCTGGTGCCATCCCTTGACATGCGGGTTTCCAATGAAATTAGCTATATCAAAACAACTATTTTATGGATTCCCGCGCGACAAGGGAATGACACACCTTGGTATGAAATTAGGGTCTTTAACTCCAAATCAATTTTAGGGGGCAGATCATCTATGGTAGGTTCTATCTCTTTCAGATGAGAAATAATTATTTTCTCTAATCTATACCTGATTAGATTATAAGATAATTTTTATTGTTTTTATTGAACGTTAGCTGCTTTTCCTTTATTTGTTAAATCTCCTGAAAAAAAATTGAAAGATTTATCATGAAAAAACTCTTCCTTGTGAGTTTAACCCTCTTTTATACACTCGGACTCCCTTTTCCTTCATTTGCTATGGAGGAGTATCGCGAGGAGCACAGAACGAGCAAAATTAGTATACGTGATCTTTCCCCTATTGATGTCATCGAAGCCCTCTGGAATAATGCAATCGGATGTCCAGAAGAGCCTAGTGCACAACGCTGTTACATTATGACAAAAGATGCACTTTTTTCTCGTGATGAGGTGCAATCTTTACTCAGTCGTAATCAAAAATACTTTGAGTATTTAACGGGAAGGACATTAAAAATTAATTTTTATGAAAATGATGAATTGTATATTTACGCTTATGACAATAATCATGGTGTTGGGAGAGCTGAGAAAGTTATTAACCGTTTAAGAAGAACGAATGCAAAATCATTGATCACCCTTTCACCTCAAGAAATTAAGGAAAAGCGAACCCAAACATCAAACGACTCATGGGATAGAGTAGAGAATGCTCAACAACGTTTGAAGGAAGCTTTGGAGGCGAGTACTAGCACAGAAGAGAGTGCAAGAGCTTTTGCAAAATATGAAGAAGAGCGAGACAACGATCTAGCGATTGTGGCCACTGAATTATTGACTGTTGATCCGTCTGATAAGTTGGGAGGAGCTTTCCAAAAAATATGTATGAGTGAAAAGAGAAAACCTTCAACAAAAACGTCTTCTAAGTCTAGCGCAGGCCCGAGCGAAGATGGATTAGATGATTTTTGGAAAAGAGCTTTTAAAGCTTCTTATCCAAAATAGGTTTTTTTGAAGTGTATAATTTCAACGAAAGTGCCTTTATGGCCCTTTTTTGATGAAAGCCCAAATAGTTTGTTTTACTTGAATTCAATTGATATTATCCTGATATTTATTATAGAAATTTGCACGATAAAAGATTTAATAATTTTTTGAAATGCAAGTATAAATACAACCAATATTTTAAAAGATGCGGTCTGGATG
>JAKBAL010000204.1 GCA_021809225.1 Pseudomonadota bacterium
CCATCCATTCATAATGCCGGATCCAGGCGACCATGCGCGCTGCCAGCACGTCGCGCTTCCACGTCACCGGCGACCAGCGCCATTCGCGGTTGGTCCAGTCGTCGAAGATGGCTCCGTACCGGGCCGCGACGTAGGACTGGGTGAGGTCCTTCACCGCGTAGCTGATGAAGTACGGCGGCGCGTTCTCGCCGCGCATGGCTCAGGCGCTGATGGAGCGTTTGCGCATGAGTCTCGGGCTGCCTTCGAGCGCCACACCGCATGCTCTGCGGCACGCATTCGCGACACATCTGCTCGCGAACGGCGCCGATCTCAGAGCGATTCAAGACCTCCTCGGACACGAGTCACTTTCGACGACTCAGACCTACACGAGCGTCGAAGCGCAAAAAATATTGCAGTCGTATTTTCTGCCGGAAATACTTCAACGGAAACAAGGCCTGTTTTTCTCGATGAAAGGGTCATAAGAAAACAGGTTCATCCAAGTGGAAAAGCTGCTCTGTTTCGTAAATTTAACGGCCAGGGTCTCCTTTTTGCAGGTGGACTTGATTTCGAGAAGAATGGTGAGTTGCGTTTCGCAAAATTTTCACATCATCCTCTGGAAGACATGGAAAGGCGTTTTCTTCTCGCACCCGCTGCGAACCTCCGTATAGCAGACGGCACTTCTTGGGCAGCTCCTGCCATAGGCGCAGGTTATATCTTGTTAAAGGAATATTGTGAGAAGAGCGCTATCATAAAGAACAGAGATGAACTTTTCGACGTTCTCCACGATTCTGGATTTGATGTTGAGCATGGTGTTAACGTAAAAACATCTCACACAACTTATAAAGCGCTCTACCTTCCCAACGCTGTGAAAGCCGTTAGTGCCCCTTCACAGGAAAAGAAAACAAGAAATTCTCCTAGAACAGCTTGGAATGAACAATCTACTCCTTCTCCCCGCCGTCTCCCCCTCGGGAAGGAGGCGCCCAAGCAAACTTCACGCGTTGCCGGAGCAAAGAAGCCTTTCCAACCTGTCCAGGGTGTGCCTTTTCGTTTGCCACCACTCCCAAATGGCCGCCCCTCGTCTCAAAGTGCCCTCACCGACTTCTCCAGCACGCCCTTTACCAACGCCCCCAGGGCTAAAAAAGGTAGCTCCTGCTCAACCCTCAAGGATTTCTGTGCCAACACCTCAAAGTCCTAGGCTCTCTTCTCAACCCCCAAGGACGGTCGTTAATACAGGAAGAACTTTACCTCCTGTACCAACATCTCAAAGGCCTAAGGCCCCTTCTCAACCCCCAAGGACGGTCGTTAATACAGGAAGAACTTTACCTCCTGCGCCCACACCTCAAAGACCTGGAGTCTCTTCTCAAACTCCAAGGACAGTCGTTAATACAGGAAGAACTTTACCTCCTGCGCCAACACCTCAAAGGCCTAGGGTCTCTTCTCAAACCCCAAGGACGATCGTTAATACAGCAAGAACTTTACCTCCTGCGCCAACACCTCCTGTTACGCAAAAGCCATCTGCAAACAGGCCGCCCGTAAAGGGATCACCGCCTGCTCGTGCTCCCCTTCCTCCTTCAAACGTAAAGGATCTTATCAAAGGTTTCGATTTGAAAGCTTAAATATTTTGAAGTCCAAAATCTCACAAAAAAGGGAGACTTTTTAAGTCTCCCAAAATAAAAGTGAGAACCTTCACATAACAAGCTCTCCAAAGTGGAGCAGAAGGCTGGCGAGATATAGAAAGATTTAGCAAAGCCAAATGGATTTTTTGCGCCAGAGTTTCCCTTTTAAAAACGTTACTCCATCAAACATCCTGGCAACCCTTGTTTTTAGGGCTTGCTAAAATATTAATAAATTCTTAAGAATTAACTTTATAAACAGCCTTAGAATAAAGAAGTCGAGGTCTCGCCATGTTCAACCGCCTAATTTTGGGGTCCCTTTTGGTCTACTTGGCTACTTCCTTCCCCGTCGACGCTAAGAAGAAAGTTACAGTGGATGCTACTCCTTTTGCTGGATACCGTCAGGATAACATAAAATGGAAGACGCAAGCTGGTTGTGATCCAAATGGAAACACGCAATCAGTGGGGACATTACAGTGGAAAAAACTTCAGGGCATGGACTATGGAATTAACACTGAAACAACTCTTTACGATCGTTACAAGATCATTCTTGACATCGGGTTTGCTAACTTTTTTAGTGGTAAAATGACGGATTCAAATTACCTTGCGGCCTTTGGAAGTGGAAATCCTGCCCATAATTCGATCAATGGTACAGGATTTACTTTCAGTCCTAATATAGCTTTTGGCTTTAATATGAAGCCTTGCAAATCCATAGATCTTATCCCCCAAATTGGTTTTATCTATGATCACCTTAGACTTAATGGGAAAACGACCACAGGAAATGCTCTTAACTCCTTATCAAATACGCTTCAATTTTCGAGTCCATATATAGGAATTGATTCAAAAACGAGATTTAACAAAAGATGGTCAATGACGGCATCCGCTGCTTTTAACCTTGCCTATTATCAAGGGAATGGAAATTGGAAATTCCAAGGGAACCGAACGAGCAATACTATGACACAAGGTGGAAATGGGATTGGCCTGAAGGGACAAATTGGGGCTAAATATATAGTTGTGCCCTCAGTTTCTATCGGAGGTGAAGCCAATATAAGTTGGACCCGCATCACCAATGGAAATGATACCCGTCACTTTGCGGATGGAACCCGCATAAAAACAAAGCTTAACAACCTGGACTGGACTTCATTTGCTGGCAATCTGACGCTAACAAAAACATTTTAAGCTACTCTGCCCCTCCCCTCTTTACACCCCTGCCCTACTCGGATAGGTTTTTTTCTTATATAAAACAAATGAGAAAAAAATCATGATTCCTTCTTTAGGTCGCAGTTGGCTTGTCTGGGCATGTGCGGCTCTCTTCTTCGGTTATCAGTTCCTCTTAAGGGTGTCACCCAGTGTCATGACCCAAGAATTGATGGCGAATTATCAGGTGGATGCATGCGCGCTCGGAACCCTCACATCCTTTTACTTTTATGCTTATGCGCTTCTCCAGCTTCCTGTAGGGACTCTTCTGGATAAGTTTGGACCCCAGCGTCTTCTCATTTTTGCAGCCTTGCTGTGCACGGGAGGAAGTTTCCTTTTTTCCTCCGCCGAAACGATTATGCTGGCCTCATTGGGACGCTTTATAATTGGAGCAGGTTCAGCCTTTGGATTTTTGAGTTGTATGAAGGTAGGCGCTCTCTGGTTTCCTCCCCAACGAATTTCCATGGTTGTGGGTTTTACAGTTTTCCTTGGTTTTATGGGCGCAATGTCGGGAACTTATCCCATGTCATTCCTTGTCGATGAATTGGGATGGCGACAGGCTGTATGGGCAACTGCAGGTGGGGGTGTTTTCCTTGCCATTCTTATTGCTTTTGTGGTGCGAGACCATCCTCCCAAAAACTTACGGACTTATATTGAGAAACACCACGCTTTTGGAAATCCAAGTTTAAGTATATGGGAAGGACTAAAGATCATTTTAAAGAAAGGCCAAACTTGGCTTCTCGCCTTTTATGGATTCATGATGTTTGTTCCCCTGGTAGGATTTGCAGATCTATGGGGCGTTCCTTTCCTCATTCAAGTCCATCATATGGATAAGCAATCTGCTTCTTTTTCAATATCCGCTCTTTACCTTGGAGTCGCTATTGGAACCCCCCTTTTGGCTTTTCTTTCTGACCATCTCAAGCAGTTTAAGCTTACATTATTAGGGTCAGCGTTGGGGGCTTTATTCCCCTTTATGATCATTGTGTATGGACCAGATCTTCCCCTTTTTGCCATCATTTTTACCCTTTTTAGCGCCGGCATCCTATTGGGTGGCCAATTTATGGCCTATTCCATTGTTACGGAAATTAATCCTCTTTCCGTCAGTGGTATGGCGACAGGTTTTCAAAACATGGTCTGTCTTTTAAGTGGAGTTATTTTCCAACCCTTCATTGGATGGCTTTTGGATCTTTTTTGGAAGAATGCTTATGAAAATGGGATAAGACTATATTCAACTGCTACTTATCAAATGGCGCTCACAAGTGTGATTGTCGCTTTACTTTTTGCCATTCTTAGCTCACTCTTTATTAGAGAAGCCTATCCGACGCGAGACTGAATTCTCGATTGACCCTTTAGAGAGAGATCGCTAAAGTGCAACTTTTTTTAAGGATAATGTAACGAGCGTCATGACAAATTTTTCAATTTCATTAAAGCACACTCTATCAAAAAGTTGGCTTATTTGGGCGTGTGCCGCTCTTTTTTATGGGTATCAGTTTATGCTGAGAAGTTCTCCTGGCGTGATGACTGAGGACCTCATGGCCTCCTTTAATGTTGATGCTTGTTCCTTAGGAATCCTACTTTCCTGTTATTATATCGCCTATACACTTCTCCAAATTCCTATTGGAACCTTAATGGATCGTTTCAAACCGCGGCGTATGATCACCTTTGCAGCAGTTACGTGTAGTCTTGGTGCCCTTTTATTTTCTTCAGCTGATTCTCTTTATGTTGCTGCTATTGGGCGAACCCTCATTGGGGCTGGTTCCGCCTTTGCCTTTCTCAGCTGTTTAAAGCTTGGAACATTATGGTTCCCTTCCCACAAGTTACCCTTTGTTGTGGGGATGACTCTCCTTATCGGAACAACGGGAGGAGTTTCAGCGGGTTATCCTATGGGATGGCTCGTCAAAGTTTCGGACTGGCGTCATTCCATGTGGCTTGTGGCTTTTATTGGATTTGCTCTTGCCGCTCTTGCGTGGATTATCGTCCGTGATAAAGCTCCCCCCGCTTTGGAAGAAGAAATTTTGAAAAGTCACGAAAATAACGAACTCCATATCTCTCAACCCAGCCTTTTGACAAGCATCAAGGAAGTTATACGCAAACCTCAAAGTTGGTTCATCGCCCTTTATGGCTTTTTAATGTATGTCCCTCTTTCAGGATTTGCGGATCAATGGGGCCCTCATTTCTTTATGTCTGTTTATAAACTTGATAAGTCCATAGCAGGGGGGGTTAACTCAGCTTTACTTGTGGGAATTGGGATTGGGGCACCTTTATTTCCTTTTTTGTGTAAGCACCTTAGAGCTTATAAACCCAGTGTCTTTATAGCAGCCTTGGGGGCTTTAATCTGTCTATCTGCTGTTTTTTATCTCCCCCCTTCTTCCCCTTT
>JAKBAL010000205.1 GCA_021809225.1 Pseudomonadota bacterium
TATATTTGTTTTAACAACCTCCTTAAAAATCTCATTTAAGAACGAGTATCTATTAAATTGTATATTCTTTAAGAGAGTTTACCAAGGATACAAAATAAATCCTCTCGAAAAAACTTGGTTTTTCCTCCCTAATCATAAACGATAACAGAAATTATTTGAGGTGTAAAGATTTTCAGAGGGTGATTAACCCTCTAAATGTTTTTTATTCCTCAAATATATAAAAATGTAGAATCCTCAAAACACTTGCTTGGAGCGATCTCCATTTTTACACGTTATGTTTATTTGCTTTTTAGCTTCTAATTTTAACTACCTGAATAACAACCGGGGTTTCTCTCTCCACAAGCTGATTCTGAGATTTTCTTTGAGCTCATTTTACCTTGAGGAATGGCTTCAAAATGGTTGCTATTGACCACATCTTTGTTAACATCCATGCTTCCAATGTGGGTATAAACCGTGTTGGTGGGTTTCTCGTGCGGGATTGTCGTAAAGGTTGCCTGTGCTCCTGAAAAACTTCCCAAAATAAGCATTAAAGATAATGTGGTTAATGTGACTTTCATGGCTCTCTCCTTTGTATTATGCAGTTTTTACTAAATACATTATAACTTATTATTTGTTAACAAATGATTTATAAATATAGATTTTTTTGATAGAGAGAATTTTGAATTTTGTTCAAAAGGAAAAATTGGTAAATATATTATTTTTCAGAAAGATCTAAAAGCCCGTAACCGTTCGGTAAAGTGCATCTTTTCAAAGACATCAAGAGAGGAGAAAGTAGAGCTTAGCTAGAAATATGCGGAAAAGCCTACGATATGACAGGAAAAATTTTACGCCCTCTTTCACCTTCAATCAATGGAAGGCCTTCATTCAAAATTGGAATATGAACGGGTTACCTCGAAAGGACTATTGTAAACAAAAGAAGATAGCGTTTCGTTCTTTTTCTTTTTGGCAGAAACGATCCTACTCCCCCAATCCTCCTCATTATTCTTCCTATAAGAGCTACCTTCTAGAGAAATGGCAAGAAGTCATAGAAGACTGGAACAATAGCGGTCTGAGTAAAGTCATTTATTGCAGAACGAAAGAGTCTATCTCCTCTTTTAACGCAAAAGCATTAAAGAGGAAAAAGATCCAGAGGATATCATGAAAAAAGGCATACGTCGCCAGATTTATACTCTGGTAGAATGGAAGGAGATTTTTGCAGACTGGGAAAAAAGTGGACTGACTCTCAACGCCTATAGCAAGGCAAAGAAACTGTCTCAATCCTCTATCTACACATGGAAGCAAAAAATCAATAACCCTAACTTTATTCCTCCTGAAGTCAGACAAGCAGAAAATTTCGAGACATGGAAAGCCATTATTGCCGATTGGGAAAAAAGTGGATTGCCTAAGGCTCTCTACTGCCACGAAAAAGGACTTTCAGATAAGCTATTTTACGAGTGGAGAAAGAAAAATTAATCCACCCCCTCTTTACTCTTAACAAAAGGCCTCTCGAAGAAAGGAGAGCCATTATTATCGGTTGGAAAAAGAGTGGCATAACGAGACATGCCTACTGCAAGAAAAAAAGATTAGACTATTCCCTCTTTCTTAAATGGGAAAAGGTAATTGACCCAACCTCTAGATTAATTCTTAATCCACTTGAAGAATGGAAAGAAACTGTTACAGACTGGGAAAGGAGTGGATTAGCTAAAGCCGCTTATTGCAGAGAAAAACACATACCCCTTAGCGTCTTTTATCGATGGAAAAAGAAACTTAACTTTCCAAATTCTCGAGAAATGCCTTTCTTTAAAACTCCTCCTTCTCATACGCCAGAAGAACCACCGGACGCTCACCGAGGAATGGCTTCAAAATGGTTGCTATTGACCACATCTTTGTTAACATCCAAGGTTCCCATGTGAGTGTTAACCCTGTTGGTGGGACTTTCGTGGGGGGCGAGAGCTGGTTCTGCCGGCGCCGCGTTGCGAGCTGCCGGAGCAACTGTTCTGTGCTGCGTTGCCACTTCGGGTGATCCCGCAAAAGCATTCACCGCAGATAAACTCCCCAAAATCAATACGAAACCTAAAGCCTTTAATGTGATCTTCATGGTATTTCTCCTTTGTACTATGAAGTTTTTACTATTTATATTTTATATTACAATTTATTAACAAATCATTTATTAACATAGATTTCTTTTGATAGCGAGGGCTTTGAATTTTGTCCAAAGGGAAAGATGGATAAGTATATTATTTTTCAGAAAGGTATAAAAAACTGACATTTATGGGCAACTCTTTCTTCCCTTCTACGCCGTAAATGTCTGGTGAAGCCTTAGCATTACTCACAACTTTCAAGGCAATCTTGAAGTCCAATTTAATGTCTATTAAACGCGCCAACTTAACACCTGCCTATCCCCTCCTTAGGATCAAAAGGTTTCCTAAACAAGTTCTTAAACTCATTATAGAGTAACTAAATAACCCTTGATGAATGGGAGATGGAATTATTTTTTAAATGAATTTTATAAATAGAAATATGCTCTTTATAAAATTTATTTTATAATCGAATCTATAAAGAAACGGCTGAGGATGTAAGTTTTAATGAGGCATTAAAAAGAGTTGTAGTCCTGCCATCACTCCTTGAGATTGATTTGACTGGAAATGGAATAGGTGAGTTATCTTGGCTTCAGCAAATGATTGCTGAGTTAGGAGAGGATGGTAAAAAAATTAAAATCCAGTAAAATAAAATTTCACATGAAGAGTATTAAGACTCACTCTTGAATGCTTATCCGAAAAGTGACTGTGAATTAAGCGCAGGCCATGATATCCTTTTTACAGAGAGGAATCATGAAGTATCCGCAAATGAAATTTTGCAAGCTTTTGAGCGAATTAGATTCTGAAGAAAAAGCCAGAGCCTGGATATGGTTAGCGAAATTTGATGGTAAAGAATTTATCTGCCCTAAGTGCGAAAAAATGCAACCTACTATCAACATCGCAAGAAGGCAGAAGTAAGAGAATGAAAAACCTATCATTTTGCAGTTCGCCTAAGAGCCAATACCATTTTTCAAAACTCAAAGACCCCCCTTTTGGTTTGGCTGAGAGCAATCTGTCTTGTTACCCAAGAGAAGAGAGGCATCGCAGCACTCGAACTACAGTGAGACCTTGACATGAAATCTTACGACACTGCTTGGACTCTTCTCCACAAAATTAGGGAAGCCCTGAGGCAACGGGATGAAACATATATACTCCATAATATCATAGAGTTAGACGGAGCCGTTTTTGGTAAAAGGCATACAGGCAATCAAACAGAGGTTTTAGTTGCTGTAGAGACGAAAGACTGGATAGATCCAAAAGGTCGCAGAAAAATTAAAGCTGGCTTTGCAAAAGTGCTGGTAGCCAAAGAAATAAAAGAAAACGCACAAAAGTTTGTAGATAAAGCAATTGAGAAAAATTCCATGGTTAATACCGACACCAGCCCAAGCTTCACTCATTTAGAAAACGTAGATGTTGATTACCAGGTGGTGGGTTCAAGCCAAGAAGTATTGGACCATTGGTTCCCATGGGTTCATAAGTTTATTTCTAATGCAAAATCCTGGATAGCCGGAACACACCATGGTGTTGAAGAAAAGTATTTAAGCCAATACCTTGCAGAATATACCTTTAGGTTTAATAGGCGTCACGATCCGGACTCTTTGTTTTTTAGAGCTCTAGGTACTTGCGTTCATGCGAAACCCGTTAAATCACAGTCACTTTTCGGATAAGCATTTGATTTTCAATAGTGATTTTAAAGCTAATATCACTGAGAGAGTACAAATTTTAAGAGTAAAAATTTTTGCTGGAGGGTCTGTGCGGAGATTTGTGTAAATTAGGCAAAGACATTATATACTGATCCTCTTTTCAAATTCAATAGAAAATCTGTTCATGGCCATTTTCCAGTTTTTAATAGGCATGGTCCATTTTTTACATAAGTTATTGATCGCAAGGAATAAAACCTTAAAAACAGAGTCATCTGTGGGGAATATCCTTTTGTTTTTTATGACTTTCCGTAACGTTATATTGAGGAATTCTATCGCATTTGTTGTATAAATTGCCTTGCGTATGTCCTCAGGATAATCAAAAAAAGGAATGACATTTTCCCAATGATTAAGCCACATTTGGCTGATAGAAGGATACTGATTATCCCATTTTTGGGAGAACTCATCCAGAGCCATCTCGGCTTCTTGCACCGTTCTTGCTGAATAAATTTTCTTTAAATCAGCAGCTAAAAGCTTACGATCCCTCCAACTGACATATTTGAGAGAATTCCTAATAAGATGAACAATACATAGCTGAATTTTGGCTTGAGGATAAACGGCCTCTATGGCTTCTGGAAAACCCGTAAGCCCGTCAACGCAGAAAATCAGCACATCTTCTACCCCTCTGTTTTTAAGTTCCGTCAAAACACCTAGCCAAAATTTAGCCCCTTCATTCTTACTAATCCACATGCCTAAAAGTTCCTTATGGCCTTCTATATTCACTCCTAAGGCAAGATAAACTGCCTTGTTTGTAATACGATTATCCTCTTTCACTTTCACGACCTTAACGCCCAAAAGATTTGACCCACCTTCGCCCATAAAAACTGATCCAGGTTCCCCTCAATAACCATTTTAAAAAATCCAGTCCTTTCTCTGAGCTAAGAAAGTTTTACCATTGCCTCATGTAGAGTGAGGTTTCACTATGGAAAGAAAAAGAGCTTGTAAACACTGTCACTGCTTGTTTATCCCTGGACGTAATCCACAACAAAAATTTTGTAGCCGTCGCTTATGCCAGAATGTGCGTAAATCCACCTGGCGTCGAGAAAAACATAAGCATGATTTTGATTACCGTGAAAACCAAAACCAGGCCTGTAAAAGATGGAGGAAGAAGAATCCCAATTATTGGAAGCACTATCGGGCAGTACACCCTCCTTATACAGATGGCGATCGATACAAACAAAGGCAGCGTAACCAGGCCTTTTATAAAGGACCCGAACCCCCTAAGGCATCGCAGTTTGCAAACAGCGACGCGTTAACCCCAAAAAATTCTGTTAAAGCAGGGACATATCAGCTGATTCCCCTCCCTTATGGTGGGTTTGCAAACAGCGACGCGTTAATCGTAAAAATCTCTGTTATTCCAAAGGGT
>JAKBAL010000206.1 GCA_021809225.1 Pseudomonadota bacterium
GGAAACTCCTAAAATATGACCCTGGCGTGTTGTTATGACTTTGATACACCCTTCCGTTTCTCGTTCCGCTTGAGCTCTATCACAATCCTTATAAGACCACAGAAGCGTCTTGCTATTCGCGGGGGCTTCGTGAGGCATCATCCCTATATGGGCAACCTCTGGATTTGTATAAGTTGCCCAAGGCAAAGCTTGATAATTAACTTTTGTGGGGAGATGAAAAAGACAGTTTCTAATAACGACTTGAGCATGATAAGAAGCAATATGGGTAAACTGATATCCTCCCGTCACATCCCCTATGGCATAAATTTTTTTATTAGAGGTTCTGAGATGCTTATTAACCTGAATTCCTTTTGGGGTGTAGTGAACGCCAGCTTCTTTAAGTCCTAAGTCCGTTACATTGGCCTTACGTCCTGTGGCCATTAAAAGGTGAGATCCCTGAAGAATGATTCTTTTACCTTCATAATCCAGATGAATATGAACGGATGTTTTTTCTTGAGAGACAGAAATCACTTTTGCGCCCTCAAAAATGTCAACTCCATCTAAAAGAAGACGCTTTCTGAAAATATCAACAATCTCAGGATCTTCTTTTGGTAAAAGCGTGAAGATTTCTAAGATCGTCGTTTTCACCCCAAGTAATTGATACGCTTGAGCGAGTTCACACCCGATGGGGCCTCCCCCTATAACAATCAAATGCTTAGGTTTTTCCTTAAGATCAAATATTGTTTCATTGGTTAAATAAGGAACCGTTTCAATCCCAGGAAGAGGGACGATAGCGGGTGAGGCCCCTGTTGCAATCACAAAATATTTAGCTTCAATTTGGTGAGGGCCAGCTTGTACGAGAGTTGGTGAGAGAAAACGGGCTTTCTCCTGAATGACGTTAACGCCAAGCGCCTTAAATCTTTCAACTGAATCTTGAGGTGCAAGGGTAGCTATGACGTCGTGAATATGATCATGAAGTTTCTCAAAATTGATCTTAGGTTTTGACTTTTGAATGCCAAAAGCTTCAGATGAAGAAAAAATATTTGCTCGCTTAGCAGCTGCTAGTAAGGCTTTAGAAGGGATGCACCCATAATTTAAACAGTCTCCTCCCATTTTACGTCCTTCAATAAGAACGACGGAGGCCCCCAGTTGAACCGCTCCTGCCGCTACACTTAAACCGCCTGACCCTGCTCCAATGACGCAGATATCAACCTTCATCTGTGTTTTTCCTTTTTTTATAGACTAGTGAAAGGAGAGAGAGGAAGGCAAGCCCAAAAAGAGGCCAGAAAATTTCGGGTTTAAATAGGGTGGACATATTGGGTGTTTGCCCCTCTTTTAAAAGTACCTCAAGCCCATTCCCGAGAAGAGAGTAGACAAAGGTGCCCGGTAAAATCCCAAGCATTGTAGCCAGTAAAAAAATTTTCAAGGGAACATTTAAAAGAGCTGCGCAAATATTTACTGCCCAAAAAGGGAAAAGAGGGATGAGCCTTAAAAAGAGGAGGTAAGAGAAGGAATCCTTTTGAAATCCTTTTTCCATTCCTCTCATCCAAGGTGTTGCTTTCTTTTGCAAAATCTCGCCGAAGGTTGTTTTAATAGCAAAGAAAAGAAGTACGACTCCAAGCGTTGCACAAATGTCTACAATCAGAAGGTTGATCACTGGGCCAAAAAGAAATCCTCCGACAATCGTTAAAAAAGCAGCAATGGGGAGAGAAGCCGCGGCAACCACTACATACAAAAGCGTAAATATGAAAAGAGAAATTAGATAATAATGGGCTACCCATGTTCTTAAAAAGTCATGAGAGTGCTGCAAGGCTGAAAACGTAAAGTAATGCACAAGCCCCAGTCCGTAAAATAAAAAGAGCAACAAAATTAAAACAAAAAGAGGTAGCCATTTTATGATATTTTTCTGCATGATATAAAAAACTTCCTTATGTTTACATAAATTTAACTACATTCTATAAAAATAAAGCTAATTTAAATTTTTAGATGATTTCAAGGAAAGAACATAAGGATGAAATACTTAAAATGTTTAATAGTTTTAGGGGGAATTTTTTGTGGCCACAGGAAGGCAATTGCGTTGAGACAGTAACTCAAAATAAGGAGACTTTAGCCGTGGATTATAAGCACCAACCGGATACTTTCTGGAAGAAAAATCTTTCTAGGGAAGCTTATCATGTGTGTCGACAAAAAGGGACTGAAAAAGCTTTTTCAGGCATTTACGATAATTTCTCTAAGGAAGGCACCTATATGTGTGCTTGTTGTGGAGGTGACTACCCTCTTTATAGTTCAGCTGCAAAATTTGATTCCAAAACAGGTTGGCCTAGTTTTTGGGAACCGATTAATCTTTCTCATATAGAGTTGGTTAAAGAAACAAATCTTATCAATCGATTTTTAGGCACACGGGTTGAAGTTCGCTGTGCAAGATGTGACTCTCACCTAGGGCATGTATTTGACGATGGTCCCCCACCCACAGGCAAGCGCTATTGTATGAACTCTGTAGCTCTCACTTTTGTTCCAAATGGGGAAACTCCCAAAAGAACCTTTCCAGCGGAATAAGGATAAACGCGTGAAGGTAGCCTTATATTTTATATCCTTTTTACTCTTGATGACAGGTGCTTCTATGACAGTTACAGAAAAATCTATGCCTTCATCTGCAGAAACTGCCATTTTTTCTGGGGGGTGTTTTTGGTGTGAAGAAGAGGTTTTTAATCATTTGCCTGGCGTTATTTCTGTCATTGTCGGATACACAGGGGGGCACACACCTGATCCTATTTACAAAGAAGTTTCTTCCGAGAGGACAGGTCATAAAGAGTCTGTTCAAGTCACGTTTGATCCGACTCAAATTTCCTACAACCAATTGTTAGAGTCTTATTGGCACAATATTGATCCCTTTAATGCTTTTGGACAATTTTGTGATCAGGGAGATTCTTATAAAGCCGTTATTTTTTATGCAAATGAGGACCAAAAACAAAAAGCGGAAGCATCTAAAAAGAAACTAGAGAATCACCTGCAAAAGCCCATTGTAACGGAAATACAGCCTGCCTCCCACTTTTACCCCGCTGAGGGCTATCATCAAAACTATGCTGAAAAAAATCCCCTTCGTTACAAATTTTACCGCTATACTTGTGGTCGAGACAAACGGTTGCAGGAAGTGTGGGGGAAAAATTGAATGACTTCCATTCCTTCTGTGTTTTTCTTAAAACACAACTATTTTCCTCTTTAACTTGCATTCAACGTTGATGAATTTATAAAACAGCCAGTGTCTTGGCTAAGCCTTGATGATAAAAATTGATTGCCAAAAATCATTTCAGGTATCACCATCGCTGATGGTTGAGAAGTTATTTTAAATGATTAAATTGCAGCTGCTTAACCTTGCTCAATGTTCAGTTTTTAGGATAGCAAAAAGAAGTCTAACGAGGTTACTGAGTTTATATGGATGTGATCGAAAAAAATATTTTAAGCACAGGCTATGCAGAATACTTTGCGATATTTTTTACTGATGATGGAGTTATCGTAGATTGTGAAACATCTTCACCCCTCTTACAGTTTGCAAAGACTGTAAAAAATTTAGAACTGATAATAAGCTCTGCTTATTTAGATAAATCAATAATATTTGCTAAATGTCATAGCAATTTGCCATTCAACCAAATTATAAATAATGGATTCCATATATGCAATGAAAAGGTTTTTGTGAATTCCACTAAAGAAGAAGAAATAAAGTGGCTAGTTTTGCGCGCTACTCATTGGGCTACTTGGGATACAAGACTTCAATATTGCAGTAAATGCGGAAATGAACTTCAAAGTGTGCTTAATGCTACCGAAAAAAAATGTAGTTTATGTGACCTTTTATTTTATCCAAAACTTTCACCAGCAATTATGGTATTGATTCAAAAAGACAATGAAATTTTATTAGCTAGATCGGCGCACTTTAAGCCAGGAGTTTACAGTGCCATTGCAGGCTTTATTGACATTGGTGAAACTGCTGAACTTGCGGTTCATAGAGAAGTCAAAGAAGAAGTAGGGTTAGAAGTTTCAGAGTTAGAGTATTTTGGAAGTCAAAGTTGGCCTTTTCCTGATAGTTTCATGATCGCTTTTAAAGCTCAGTATCTACGAGGTGAGATTAATATCAATGGCAACGAAATAGAAGATGCACAATGGTTTAACATCAATAACCTACCAGAACTCCCACCAAACTCTAGTATTTCAAGAAAGTTAATAGAGAGTTTTACTTTAAAATCATAAATTACCTATCTTTTATCTCCCTACCGTATGATTTTTTGAGGGGAGAAAGAAAAGATTGAAAATATTCATAAAATTCTTGATCCTTAGTTTGATAAAAAAAACTATGGATTTCAATGGCTTTTTCGAAAGATATCAAACCTTATTAACCGGGAACTTATCAAGAATCAAAGGCTGCGTGGATATGATTTTGGGAATGACTGCCTCTATCTAACCAGCAACACAAAGCTGTTCTTGGATTTACGAGACTCGCTAAGTAAGATTCAGCTTGTACAGGTATCTTTAGTCTTTTGATTTCAACTTTTTTGATTATATTCAAGTCAATTCTGAAAATTGTCTAGCTCAAAGGCCCTCTTTTTTTTCCCTGATCGCACAAACTTGAAATTTGGTCGAATTGCTATTAACCTTTTGGTTCTTGATGTAGCTTTCGCAAACTAGTGTTACATTCCAATTTTATGGAAGGCGCTCTCAAAAAAAGAAACTCCAACACAAATAAAAGAATCAATCTTCTTTGAAATTTTATTGATATTTTTGCCATGCAGAGAATTGCAGGCATAACTGCGAATCGAGAATTCATTTGTAAAACTTGAATTGATTATCTGATCCAACACAAAATTTTCTTCTTCATACAAATTAAGAAAATAGACTGGTGGGATGGGGATCAAAAAATAAGCATATTTCTGTCCTTAATCTTTAAAAAACCATCTACTAGCAAGCCTATTTCTACTGAATTAAATTACTATTGTCGTTTTCTTAAAAAAGCTGTTATAGTTAAAATCTTGTTTTGAAAAAAACATGTTTTTACAATTTAACTTAAGAAGCAATAAATATTATGAAAAAATTTTCTTTAATTTCTATCTTTGTTTCTGCACTATTA
>JAKBAL010000207.1 GCA_021809225.1 Pseudomonadota bacterium
GATTACATCGAGCACATTATTTTAGGAGGGCTTCCTGAAGATTATGATAAATCTGGAAAATTAGGGTTTAATCAATGGATAAAAAAAAGAATTAACAATAAATCAAAAGTTTATTTTCCTTCTATTCAATATGCCCCTATTAAGGCGCTAGAAGATATTTTACCAAACTCAAATAGAACTTACGCAGAACACTCATATACACTACCCGATCAGCAAACCCAAATTTTTGAAGAGGCGTTTAATTTTGGCGAAGGAATTAAGGTGTCTCTCCTTTCGATAAACCCTACACATATTGTTGGAAACGGTAATATTATATTAAAACTATCGGATTCAGAAGACAGTAACGTTGATAGTATTGTCTTAAAAATAGAAAATGGGGCAGCTTCCACAATTCTTACTGGAGATGCAATTGGGGTAACTACCCAGCGTATAATGAATAATTATCTTGATTATCCAGATTTCTTAAAAACAAACGTCTTATTAGCAAGCCATCATGGGTCAGCAACGCATGAATCAAATAATTTATCCTGGATTCAAGCAACTCAACCTGAGTTTGTTATTGTAAGTAATGGCTTGTTACATGGTCACCCCCATGAAGATGCCTATAATAATTTTAAAAAATCTTCACGACTACAAAGAGTAACAAAGCATAAAGTTTTGGTCTCTGAGTCTAAAAATAAAGCGTGGATGCATGAAACACAAAATGCCATTTTCTCTACCCTAACGAGTGGAACCATCACTGTTCAGTTAAAAGAATCTGGTGAGATAGCCCTAGGGCTAGAAAACCAAAAAGATCTTAAAATTCTGAAAAAGGGGAGTAAATCTAAAGATAAAAAAGTAGAGATAATTCTTGATGAAACGGCAGAAAAAATAATAGCTTCTCCCAAGCCAAAAGCAAAAGGACCTTTGAGAAATACGCAGCCAATAATACCAATACCTTTTCCAAGATCACGTTTGGATGAAGAATCCGTCCAATTAACTGATAACCCTCCAGAATTAGATAGCCCATATGTTGGACATAGAAGCACAGAGTTGAGTAAACGTAAAAGGCAAGAAATAATTAATCCATTAATTTTCACAGAAGCAGAAGAAGATGTGCCATTTAGGAAAAAAGTAAAAAGAAAATTCTCACCAGATAAGAGTTTAATAAAAATAGAAGAAAAAAAACCTCTACTGAAAGAAAGAAAAAAAAAGAAGAAAAAAGTTCGAGGACGTTATAAAGAGGATCTATGATAATGATTAAATCTTAAATGGGGGGCCACACTTTCAAGAAAGCTCAAGTGATCCCTAGGGCAGAGGGTTAATTAATATAACCATATTAGACTTAAGCTAGTGACTTTGACCACCCTCAAAACCATACCACGTGAGCTACTCACTAAGGTGTTACTTGAAAGAGCTCTCGCAAGTTCTTAAAAATCATAATCTCCGATATTTCTTTAGAACCTAATTGGGTTCTGTCTAAAAACTCAAGTAATTTGGCCCACCTGGATAGTCGGTGGTAAGAGTGTTTATGCTCATTGAAAAGGTTGGTGAAAAGTATGAAAAAAGTTTAAGGAAGGCTGCAAGGGCAAAAGCCATGAGTAATCCAACAATACTCGTCGATCAACCTGATATAGATAGCATTCTTAAATGCGGGTAAAGATATAGCTGTAAAATAACAGGCTTATTTTAAGGATTAAAATGAAATTTTGGTCCCTTATACTTACATAGGTTGCATTAAGATACGTTCTTACCTAGGAAAGGGGATATGATGTCTAAATTGTCAAGCTTCCAAGGTATGGATCCAGGGTAGGAGAATATCTATTAAGTTTCCTATTTCCATAAAAGCCCGGTAATGATAATTACTAAACTTTAAGAATGGGAGGTTTAAGATGAAAAAAATACATAGAAATGGCCAAACTATGAATAAAATGTACACTCTTTTATACCTTTGGGTATTCAGCGTCCTTGTCATATCTACAAATTCTTTTGCTATGATGGCAGAGGAAGGATTTAGGCAAAATTCAGCTTATTTTTCGAAAAAACTTCCAGAACCTACACTAGATATTTCTATTTATGCAGCAGCTTTATCCAAAAAAGAAAAATCTATTTTTGATGAAAAATTACCGTTAATTAAAGGTAAAAATATGTCGAATGCTCCTTTATCAGAAGAAATGTATAAATTTATAATAGGAAAAGTTGGAAAAAACAATAATAGAAAATTTGTATTTAAAGCAGGACCTCAGATTATATTTGAAGATGAGGATGATTTACAAAGATAAAGACTGAAATGAAGTATAATAAATGATCCCAGCTGCTTGCGGCGGGAGTCATTTATTTTTTAGCGAGTTAGAGGAACTTAAAGGCTCTAAAAGAGAAGCAATCAAATATCGTTGTAGAAAGTCAAATTCCCCTTTGAAGATGGAATAAAGATTAGCTTGAACCGCTGTAGGTTTAAGAGTAACTTAGGCTTTTCTGAGGATCGCAATGGCAATAGGTGCCATCAGCTTCTCAAGATTTTCTAGGAATTTCCAATGAATGCCCTCAAGATTGAAGTCTGAGGATTGATATTTTTGAAAAGCATTTCAATAATCAAGCGTCAGCGATAGCTTAGCAGAATCTTATGTGCTTTTTTATAAATTTAATTGCTTACGACAAGGGCAAGCTCGCCTTCTCTAGTCGTGTTCCAGCAATCACCACACTCACACCTCCAACATTATCAAGCTGGTAACGAAATTCACGTTGGAATATTATCAGGAAAATAAGCCTATCGGCATTTTCGAGTATTAAGTCCTAGAACCCCCAAGAGAAGAGTTCTTTCTTTAGTAGCCATTATAAGACATAATAGCTGCTATGAATTCTAGATTTTTTGCTTCTACTAGTGCTCTTAAATCGTTAGCCCCTCTTTTGCGTTTGTTGCCTTATCTTTGGCCGTCTGATGCTCTGGGGCTAAGGCTACGGGTTGTAGCCTCTTTTCTGTGCCTATTTCTTTCAAAGGTTATTAACCTTTTGGTGCCTCTTTATTTTAGAGACGCCGTCAATGCACTTTCTCCCGACAAAGAGAATTTTGTCATAATACTTCCCTTAGGCGTATTATTAGCCTATGGCGCAATGCGGCTTCTAAATTCTTTTTTTAGTGAAGTTCGCATCGCTATTTTTGCCCCCGTAGGACAGCATGCTACTCGTAAAATTGCAGGTATAATTTTCAAACATCTTCATAGCTTAAGCTTACGTTTTCATTTAGCCCGAAGAACAGGAGGCGTAAGTCGACTTATTGAACGAGGCACGGGCGGTATTGAGAACTTTTTATGGTTTTCTACAAACAATATAGCTCCAGCCATTCTTGAAGTTGTGTTTATGAGTGCAGCTATGTGGGTACTTTATAGTTGGCAATTTGCCTTTATTACCCTTGTAACCATTACAGTCTATGCTGTTGCTACCATCCTTATCACAGAATGGCGAACGCACTATGTTCGTAAAATGAACAAACTGCAAGATCAAGGAAATGCTAGATCTGTAGATGCTCTTTTAAATTATGAAACTGTTAAATATTTTACAAATGAAGAGTATGAAACAGAGCGCTTTGACGTTATCCAATCCTGCGTTGAGAAGTCTGCAATATTGTATCAGTCTACTCTTGCCCTTTTAAATGGAACACAAGGTATTATTATTGCCATAGGCACAACTGTAATTATGATATTAGCTGCTGCGGAGGTTGTTGCTCATACTTTAACAGTTGGAGATTTTGTACTTGTAAATAGCTATCTTCTCCAAGCTTTTATACCTCTTGGGTCTTTAGGATTTGCTTATCGTATTCTTAAGCAATCTCTAGTGGACATGGAAAGTATGTTTTCTCTTTTAGATGAAAATGCTGAAATTCAAGATAGCTCCACTGCGCAGCCCTTACTTCTTTCTAAAGGAGCGATAGAATTTCGAGACGTTTCTTTTTCCTATAACCCAAATCGCGAAATATTAAAGCATGTTTCGTTTCAAATCGCTGCGGGAAAGACTCTGGCAATCGTAGGAGAAAGTGGAGCAGGAAAATCAACAATTTCGCGTCTCTTATTTCGGTTTTATGATGTAACGGAAGGAGCAATATTTGTAGATGGACAAGACATTCGAAGCGTAACCCAAGAAAGCCTTAGGAAAACTATTGGGGTAGTCCCTCAGGACACAGTTCTTTTTAATGATACAATTTACTATAACATCGCCTATGGCCGTCCAGCTGCAGAAAGTACAGCTGTAGAAAACGCTGCGAAACATGCTCACATTGACACTTTTATCAAAACTCTCCCTGAAGGGTATAATACACTTGTGGGAGAAAGAGGCCTCAAACTTTCAGGAGGAGAAAAACAAAGAGTAGCAATGGCAAGAACGCTTTTAAAAAATCCTTCTATCTTTCTTTTTGATGAGGCGACGTCATCATTGGACACTAAGACTGAAAAAGAAATTCAAAAGAATCTTTTGAAGATTTCTCAAAACCATACCACCCTTATAATTGCTCATCGTTTATCAACAATTGTTCATGCTGATGAAATAGTGGTCCTTCATGAGGGCGTAATAGTAGAACGAGGAACACATAAATTCCTTCTTATTCAGCAAGGTCCTTATGCTCAAATGTGGCAGAGACAACAAGAGGAGGAGGAACACAAATCTTGATTGTGAAAAGTTGGAGATCTTTTGCGAATTTCTTTCTCAGTCCTCTCTTTTAATCTAATTTTTCACAGTGAGTTAATTTTACAAAGATTATTCGTCACCCGGGTAAAAAAGAACTGTTGCGTAAGTCTTCTTAGCTCATAGTTCGCTGTTAAAGGAAGCAGCAGACAAGGTGTTCTATTTTGTAATTATACGTATTTATGCAATCTTTTTTATGAGCCTTTGGTTAATGTTATAAGCTTTGACTATTCCCTCTTTATAAAATTGAGGCATATTGAGTTCAGATATATTGGGTATAAGAAAGCTATTAAATTCGGCTTTTCCGGCCTCACCTTCTACCTCAAATTCGCCTATTTTATCTATCAAATTACATAAGTAACTAACTACTAAGACGTTACTTTCCTGTGTGAGCGCATGGTTAATCGTAAAAAGATGTGATTGAACAATATCAATCACG
>JAKBAL010000208.1 GCA_021809225.1 Pseudomonadota bacterium
CAAGCTGCGATCACAAAATGGTTGTTGGCGGGGTTAATAAAAACAAAAGGGTATACTTTAGCCTTTTCTGACGCATGGAATCCTGATTTTGGTAACGCGCCACCAGACCAGCAAGCTTTATCAGAGCTTGATCAAGAAAAATTTATTGAAGATTGCTTGAGAGAAGGGAACATCATTCTTGGAAAGTAGGTAAGATTTAGAATGCGGTTTAACGTTGCCACGTTGGGCCGCCTAAAAAGTGGGCTTTTACGCAGACTTAATGCTTATTTATTTAACATGGGGTAAATCACGTTGTCTATGTTTCTTTTTTTATTTTTGTAAGAAATACTGCTCTCAACGGCAAAAAATCAAATGGAAAATTCTAAAAGAGTAACTCCATTTTATTTTCGCTACGTTGGTGAAAATTTGGTGAAAATTGTTTTTTAGTTTTTGGGTCTATGCTCTAAAAACCCTTTGTTTTACTGGTGCCGGATGTCGGAATCGAACCAACGACCTACTGATTACAAATCAGTTGCTCTACCAGCTGAGCTAATCCGGCTTTACTTAAGACTTATATCGTATATGCCCTTGAAGGCCAAGTCAAAAAAGACAGTAAAAAAAATGATAAAAAAAGTGCCATCCAACTTCGATAGTTCTTTGCTTGAGTGGACTCTTTAAGTCTAATTTTTGTTAGCTTAGATGGACTTTTTTTGTGCTTCAATATGTTGAAAGTAAATAATAAATTTATGTTGCTAGACAATTTTATGTTAGTCTTATGGTTGTTCAGAAAAGAAAAAACGCAGATGGTCTATAAGCCGGGTTCTGTCCCTGGACTTGTCCCTGCGTAGGCAGGGAAAACCAGGGGAGAGGTATTCATCTGGGACGTCAGTTACCTGACGCCTCGTGCGACCGACCCGGATGACGACCCAAAGACAGGCCATGCGCCATCCCTATTTGGTCTTGCTCTCGGTGGGGTTTGCCGTGCCACCTTTGTTACCAAAGGCGCGGTGCGCTCTTACCGCACCCTTTCACCCTTACCTGTTTCCAGGCGGTTTACTTTCTGTTGCACTTTCCCTAAGGTCACCCCCGCCGGACGTTATCCGGCACCGTGTCTTTAAAGAGCCCGGACTTTCCTCTGGGTTGCCCCAGCACCTCTCCGACCATCTGCATCTTTTACATAGGCTTTTCTTAAACTTTTAACAAGCCTTGAAGAAGGAAGAGCGTCTCTTGATCTGCAATTCCATCTCTTTTGTGGGGTTGAAAATGGCGCTGAAAGGCAAGAAGGGTATGGGAGGGAGAGATGGTTTCATAACCAATTTTTTTGAGAACTTTAAGGGTGTCTTCTATTTTTACGTCAGAAAATTTGGATTTATGAGAATGGTTGGGCCAAAGTCCTAGGCCTTCTTTTGCAAGAGTTCTCCAGGGGAATAAATGTCCAGGGTCTTGCTTGCGGCGAGGAGCAATATCGGAATGCCCTAAAATGCGCGAAGGGGGGATGTCCCATCGTGTACAGATGTCTTCACAGAGTTTCAAGAGAGCATCAATTTGCGCATCAGGAAAAGGGAGGTATCCATAACTATGCCCAGGATTTTCCAATTCAATGCCGATGGAACAACTGTTCAAATCAGTGCATCCTTGCCAATATCCTTCACCGGCATGCCAAGCTCGTTTGTCTTCCCGAACAATCTGATAAACTTGTCCCCCTTCATCGATTAGGTAGTGGGAGCTAACCTTTGAAATTGGATTTGAGAACCATGTTAGAACTGTATCAACTGATGGCATATCCGTATAATGAATAATTATAGAGTCAATAGCTGTTATTCGTTCATTAAAGTGAGGGGAGGGGGCAGTGAGGAGCTTCATAGGCCCTTTCCTTTTTCAAGTTTTTCCTCCTTCTCCAACAACTCAAGCCATCGTTCTTCCTTATGGTGGAGATCATGTCGTGAGGCTTGAAGTATCTGGGTCGTTTGCTCAAATGCTTTGGGATCACGCTGATAAAAAGAGTGATCAGAAAGTTTTTTTTCCAGCTGCTCGATTTTCTTGTTCAAGATCTCAATCTCTTGTGGGAGAAGGGAAAGTTCCCGCTCTTCTTTATAACTTAATTTTTCACGTGTCTTTATTTTTTCAGAAGGGGGGGCTTTCTTTCTCACAACCTTTGGCGCGGGAGGAGGGGAGCGCTGAGCCGCATAATCTGTATATCCCCCCACATACATTTGAATATGTCCTTCCTCTTCAAAGGCTAAAATATGAGTCGTGGTTCGATCCAAAAAATCTCGGTCATGACTGACCAAAAGAAGGGTCCCCTGGTAATCAGCCAAGTATTCTTGGAGCAAGTCTAGGGTTTCCATATCTAGATCATTGGTGGGTTCATCGAGGACAAGGAAATTGCTGGGTTTAGCCAATATCTTTGCAAGAAGAAGGCGATTTCTTTCTCCGCCAGAAAGATTTTTTAAAGGTGTTAGAGCTTGTTTTCGGTCAAAGAGAAAATCTTGCAGATACCCCATCACATGGCGAGGTTCCCCCTGAACAAGAATTTGATCTCCCCCTTGATCACATAAGGTTTGCCAAGGGGTTAGTGTTAAATCAAGAGAAGATTGTTTTTGATCAAAAACAGCAAGTTCAAGATTTTTGGCGCGTCGAATGTTTCCTTGATCGAGAGGTATCTCACCAATCAATAGTTTGATCAGCGTTGTTTTTCCGGATCCATTTGGACCAATGAGGCCTATACGATCCCCTCTTAAAATGCGACAAGAAAAATCTTTGATAATAGGTTTTTCTTTAAAGCTTTTAAAAACATGCTTGGCTTCAATCACAAGCTTGCTGCCCAGGGAGGCTTCCTGAGAGGTAAAGGCAACCCCGCCTTGAGTACCTTGGTAGTGTTTTCGTTCCTGCCTTAAGGTCAAAAGATTCCGCAGACGACCCATATTTCGTCTACGGCGAGCTGTTACACCTCGGTGGAGCCATTCAGTTTCTTGAGCAATTTTTTGGGTGAGCTTTTCTTGCGTCCGTGTTTCATGCTCAATGATTTCTTCAGCCCACTCTTCAAAGAAAGGATATCCTTTTTCAAGAAATCTGAGGCGACCGCGATCGAGCCAAAAGGTCCTTTGAGATAGCTTGGAGAGGAAGGTTCGATCATGGCTGATCATGAGGATGGCGCCAGAATAAGCCTTTAAAGTATCCTCAAGCCATTCGATGGTGGTTAGATCCATGTGGTTGGTAGGTTCATCGAGCAATAAAACGTTAGGCTTCCCGAGGAGGGCTTTGGCCAGCATGACACGTCGAGATTCACCACCTGAAAGGCTTGAAAGCAACTTTTGAGGGTCAAGCTCTAAATGGCTTAAGGTTTCCTCAAGGACATAAGGCTCTACCTCGGCTTTAGTTTGTTGTTTTAAAAAATCAAATGCGGAAATGGGTTCTGCAGGTGCAAGAGATTGATCAAGAATACCAATTTTAAGGCCTGGTTTGACGAATCGTTCTCCACGGTCAAGCTCTAAGGTTCCCGCAAGGACTTTTAAAAGGGTAGATTTTCCGCTCCCATTTCGACCCACAAGACAAACTCGATCGCGTGGGAAAAGGGACAAGGAAACCTCGTCCAGAATCGTACGCGCCCCGAAAGCCAGGCGGGCAGTATTAAGGGCAAGAAGAGGGGGCGTTGTGTTCATAGTAAATTTTAAGTTGAGAAAGAGGAGAGTGCAAGATCAATTATGTTTATTTTTGAGGAAGATGCTCAAATTTTTTGATGACAATCAAATAAATTTTTAAAAATTATAAAAAAATCCTAGGCAATAAGGGGGCCTAGGATCGATATAAAATTAAGATCTAATGTTGTTTACCAGCCAAACCAACTTTTGACGTATCCACCGATCGCAGCTGGAGCTTTGGCGACCTGTGATGCACAACTTATAGCCGTATGTGCAGCATATTGAGGGACTGTCACGGGAGACCAAACAACCTTTGATACAATGTTGCCCATCCAGGCATAGTATCCAACGTGGTTAAGGTCGATCTCAACGTCGTCCTCACTTATAGCATCTGCGATGATGGGTCCAAGAACATGGTTTATGAGGGACCCAAACCTTGCTTTCTTCTTAAGCTTGACTGACTCACCGGCATGTTTGAAACCAGTGAAGTACCCGAGATCAAAACCCCAACGTGTTCCGGGTGAAAGAGTAGGCACGATATCGTTTTCACGCCAGATGCGGACAATACGTTTATCGAGCAGTTCTTCCATCTGTGCTGCACCCTTAGCGTCTACGACCCTTGGAGAGCAGAAAGTTACCAAATCAACTTTTGAAGCATTTGCTAAGTTTTTCTTAATATCGATAGCAGCTAAGTGAGCAAGCGCCCCCCCTAAACTATGGCCCGTTACCAAGAATTCTACATCGTTTATACTTTTGCCGTTGGCACTAATGACCATATCGATGACGTCGTGTAAAGATTCACGACTCTGCATGTAGCGCGTATTAAACCCTCCATGAATATACCCATCTATTCCCAGTTCAGCGTTTTTTTGTTTGAAAGCCCTTAGATTTGCTTCTTTAAAATCCTGAACAGATTCACTGCCATGATAAGAAACGGTAATGCGAGCTATTCCATTCTCTTCCTTATAAGTAACGATTCCTGCGGGAACATGACCATGCTCATCAGATATTGCACTAAAACTAATAACTTGATGGCCTTGACGCTCCATTTCCTCACGATAGGGAAAGGACCATTGATTACGGATAGGATTTGATTTTACAGCAACGAGGTCTGAGTCGTTGTAGGCGGCATCAGAAGCAATAGCAGCATCTTTAATGAGTTTTGCACGTGAGTTGACTACAGCAAACCGGCCAAAATCTGGGTCAATGTAACCTGATTGATCACCATATACACCCCCAAAATTAGCATATGCACCTGATGTAACCACCGTTGATACCAATAACCATTTAAATAACTTCATCTTTACTACCCATTTTTAAAACAAACTAATCTAAAACATTTATTACTTAACTTAAGATAAGAACTTTTAAAAAAAAATCAATAATAAAAATGCTTTAATTAACAATTTAATTTAAGATTTCTATCTAGTTATCTATGTATAGATTCTTTTTCTCCTT
>JAKBAL010000209.1 GCA_021809225.1 Pseudomonadota bacterium
CAACCTCCTATATAGCACTTACCGAAGAGATAATTAGGAAGAACAAGTTCATTTTCGCTCGTTAGGCCAGGTTCATCAGCTTCGAGTGGGACTGGAACATAGACACCATTTTTAATAAGCTTTAACCAACCTGAGCGATTGAGAGAGGAGAGAAATAATCTGGCTTTCTCCCTATCCCAATTTAGAGTTTTCGCAGCATCATTAATCGTAATCGCCCCCTTGCCAAAGGCAAGGATACGCGCAAGATATTTTCTTCTTTCAGACGACAACCCGTGATATTTCATATATCGAGCTTACCATTTGTTTTTATTTTTTCAATCAAAATGTAAATGTAATATACAACAGATTAGGGATGACACGCTCTGAAGTCGAAAACGAAATTAATCAAAAAAATATTTTGCATACGAACTGTAATTCTTTTTATTCCATTCTCAAAAGGAAAGTTTTCTTTGATGCATCCTTGATAGGTCTTGAGCCAGCTGCTGAGAGGTTTTTTCTAAAGACTCTTTTGCTTGGGCTTGGATGTGGTGGAGCTCAAGAGATGAGGGAACTTTGCCATAAGAAGGGACTTCCCTTAAGAGCAGATCTCCTTCTTTTCGAAGCAAGAAGTGAATTTCATAAGAGTCGTATCCATCTTTGGAAAGTGATTTTTTCCTCTCTTCGAGGTCTCGTGAGATTTGAACCATTTTAGCCATTTGCCCGTCTGAGGGATTTTCTCCATGGGTTTCTTTGTATCTTAGAATATGATTAGCGCACAGAAGAGCTGCTTTTTCTGAAAGGTTATGCTTTCGAGATAAGTCTTGCGAAAACTTTTCTGTCTGATCAATATGCTGGTTAAGTTCATGGCGAGCTAAATCTGCCAGATTTTTGGGTGAGGGGAGACCTTGTTGTTTTGCTTCTAATAAAATTCTCCCTTCAATGGAAACCAACCGCTCTGCCATCATGTGTGTTCTAAGGCCTTCGTTCTTTTCAAACGCATCCCTATCCATCCATTTCTTTGTCAGTTCTTGTCGAAGTTCAGGAATCCGGTCACCTTCATAACCCGCTCGGTTTGAAAGAAGTTTTACTTCTTCAAAAGTTGGATTTATGCCTCTAAGAGCGTAGCTTTGGAAAACAAAGGTTGCCGTTTTTTTAGCCTGAGAAACGAGTTCTGAATTCTCTTCTGGCTTAGGGTCTCTTCCGTTATCCATTTTAAACACCGAGAAGAGTCGTTTTTCACAAAAGGTGGCGATTTCGGCGAAGGTTTTGTCTTTGATGTCAAATTCAGGAGAGGGTGCTTCTGATTGTTTTTGAACAGATGTCTGAGGCAATGCAATCGGATTGTTAAAGATAATCTGCCTTAATTTTTTAGGAAGTTCCTTTTCAAGGATATCCCTTACGCCTTGAGGTCCATCCTTTTTTAAGATGTCATTGAAGTCTTCATGAAGATTCTCTGGTTTAACGACCGTAATCGTGAACCCCTTTTCTTGAAGGGATAAAATAGACTTCTCAAGGCTTTTAACTGCTGGAGAGTCAGGAGCATCATGATCTGCACAGACTACGATGGGAACATTTTGTCCTCCTGCCTCAAGACGTTTGATATTAGAAAGACCCAGGCTGGCTTTAATTGTTTCTCTCACCCCAGCTTCTTTGATGCTAAGAGCTGTCTCTATTCCTTCGGCGATAAAATGGACCGGAGAATCTTTGCCTTCCTGCAATATGACCGCAGAGCCTTTCAAGATCCCAAAGGACTTCTTAGGGGTTTCTATCATTGCTTTAGCTGCCGTTTGAGGATCTAAAAAGGTAAGCTGAACTGCGGTAATCTGTCCTTCAGATGATCGAGCCGCTACCATTAGGCAAGGGTATATATTTTCTGAGTTCTTAGCTTTAAAAAAAGGTAGATAACGAAGATCTTGCGGTAAATCTCCTGCAATTTTGCGATGCTCTCGTAAATAACGCTCGGCAAGAGTTCCATGAATAGAAATGCCTTTCTCCCAAAGCGCTTGAGCTTTTTGGATTTTTTGTTGATCCTCCTTTCTTGCACTTTCTTTTCCATCGGTCTGTAAATTAAGAGATGCGCTTTGCGGAAGCGTCCTTTTGTGAGAATCAAACTCTGCCCAGGAAGCTCCATATTCCACCGCTTCTTTAAAAGAAAGCCCTTTTAGCTTTGTCAAAAGATGAAGAGGACCTCCGGATAGAGAGCTATCCTTATAATCAATCCACGCCCCTGTCTTGAGGTTGACGGCGATATGCCCATTCTTCCCATAACGTCGCTCAATGGCTGAGGAAGACTCTTGATGGTAGTTTTCTCCTATTGAAGAAAACACATCATCCGCAAAGGAAGCCATGTTTTGCTTAAGAGTATGTTCCACGGCCTTTGCTTCTATAAATGGTTGCCTATGTGAAAGGGAGGTTTTTCTAGTGTTTTCTTTCCCAACAAGGGTATTGCCTTCTATGCTTTTAAATTCAGGAGCATGCTTAAAGACGGAAAGTGTAGCCGATTCTTGAGGGTTGCTTTTGGGTCTTTTAACCTCGTAAAAATCTTCATTCTTATGAAAGAGATCTTTTATCTTTGTGACAAATGTCTCAGCTGTATCTTTGAAATGGGCTGAAAATGACTTTTCTTTTTGGCATTTTTCAATATCTTTTATCGTATCAAAAACAAGGCTCGTTGATTTTCTTTCTTCCCTTTTCATTTGATGAATGAGGTGATTCAAAGAAGGTGTTTCCTCTTGAGAGACATACAGAGATAAGGATTTTGTTTGACGCGTGAGAGCCACATAATTTGTAGATTGGTTTGTTGTTCTGCTATGAAGAACGTATACCTGATCCAAGGTTGAACCTTGAGCCTTATAAATCGTTGCTGCATAGCCATGGCGAAGGCCATTATAGGTGTTGGGATTGACTGCTTTGAGTTCTTCATTATCGAGGCGAATGCTCAGCACCTTTGTCTTCGGATCAATGTGCTCAATGGTTCCGAAATATCCATTCCTTAGATCTTGGTCCTTATCTGTTTTTGTAAATTGAACACGGTCTCCTTCTGCAAAAGCCATCATACCCCGCTGGGTCATACAGATGACTTCTAAATCCCCAATCTTTCCCTGTTTTCTAAGAATATCTCGAGCTCCCTGGTTGAGAGCATCCACATCAACGTTTCTTTGAGCTAGGATCTGACGTACTTCGTGAGGCTTAATAAGGTTATCCTTTCCCCAGGCTTTTAAGAGGGCATTTAAAGAGTCTTCTTTCTTCGCGGCCCACATAATGGCTTTGTTTTCTTGAAGAAGATGAACAGCGTTTTTGATATCTCCTTTAGAGAGATCTTCAGAAACCGCCTTCTGCCAACCGATGGTCTGACGTCTAACATCCTTGAGTTCAGCCGCCCCATATCGTTCTGCTAAAAAGCCAAAGGTTCCTCCCCTTGCCACAGACCTCAGCTGACGATCATCTCCTGCAAGGATGAGTTTGGCTCCACTGCTTTTGATCACATGGAAAAGCTCAACGGAAAGCTCTGTCCCCAGCATGCCGGCTTCATCCACAATCACCAGGGTATTGCTATCCAATTTTTCTCTATTATTTTTAAATGCGAACAAAAATGAATGGCATGTTTTTGCTTCTTTAAACCCACTTACCTTTAAGTCCGTGGCCACTTTATGAGTCGGAGCTAATCCTAAAACTCGAAAACAACTGACCTCATGAGCTGTTCGGATAGAATCCAAAACATAACTTTTTCCAACCCCCGCCCGTCCTTGAATGATGGAAAAATTCTGTCCAGAATCAACACAAATCTCATAGGCCGCCTTCTGTTCATGGCTTAGCTTCTTACCTTCCAGTCCTTTCTCAATGAAAATGGTGGGTAATCCAAAAGTCGATTTATTCGCAATGGCGTCCGCAAAACGAAGCAGTTTTTGTTCTTCAGTCCTAATTTTTTCCGTCGTAAAGAACTGCGTGATATTTGCTGTATCTTTTTCATACAATTTCAAAACATTAGAAGAGCTCATCACCTTCTCGAGAACTCCCTCTCTTTCATTAACAGGGACATGCTTTTGCAAAAATATTTCCACATCCTTCTGAGAAAAGACAGCCTGTGTATGGGTGATGGCCTCAAGAACACTCACCGGATCTTGAGCAAGTTTTTCATTTGCCTTTTGAAGCAGTTGAGATCTTAAAATCGCCTCATTCATATGATGGCGCATACGAACGGGTCCAAGATGTTCTTGGGGAAGAACTCCAGTTGGATCGACCTGAATATCATAGCCCTTTTCTTCAAAATACGTATTCTGGAGATCTCGCCAAATCTCACCCCATGCATCTGCCTCAACAACAGCTCCATTTCTGAAGACAGGGTCTAAGTCTGTGGCTTTTTTAGAAAAGAATGTGAGCCCATCTTCCAAGAAACGGCGTGTTGTCACCAACAAATGAGCATGCCAATTCTTTTCCCCCTCATGAGGAGAATGCAGATCGAGTTGAACAGCAACTCCGCGCTCAACAAACAGCTGGCTAAAGCGTCGTGTGAGATTAATGCGATCTTCTAAAGTCACCTCTCGATCATCAGGAAGAGCAATGACAAATTCCTTGGCGACCTGGCTATCTTTCCGCTTCTCACATTTTTCTGCTTCGTTCCATAAGACTCCAGAGTTTTTGAATCTTGGATTTGCACCTTCCGGTAAAAGGATTTCATGATGAACATTTCCTTCTCTCTCTTTAAAAGAAAAGAGCTCTCCTGTCCGCTCACATCGAACGGCCTCTCTTTGATTATAGGAAGCCTTTCGGCAGGCGTTCCCTCCTGCACTTCTTGATACGTATGCACAACGAGCAAATTGAATGGCCATGCCTTAGAAAGCCTTTCCCTGAAAGTTAATCAGCACGCACGCCCCTCGTTTTTTAAAGCGAGTTTCTTGCAGATGACTTACGAAAATGAGAACTTCCATAAGAAGATTCCTCTCATTGTAAAAAATTTCAGAATTATGAAATGGGTTTCTGGCTATAAAAGCTTCGGTGAGGTAAGGCTAGCGAGCCTATTTTTTTCTGATTTTAATGGCGTATCTGCTAGGGGTTATTTTATCTGAACACCGAGTTGGCCACAACACA
>JAKBAL010000210.1 GCA_021809225.1 Pseudomonadota bacterium
ATCTTATTTTAAGTTACGTTGAGAGCGTAAAAAATGATAAAAAATCATAATACTCTCCCTTTGATATCCTTCTATTTTATCCGCCATGGGGAAACGGATGAGGAGGGAAAAGGTTTCTATGAAAAATGCAATTTTGAATGCATGTCTTTTGAAGGAAAATATAATATGAGATATCGATGCAAATGGAACAAAAGTTGAGGAAAAAAGTGGTTAATGAAAGTAAGATCCTTTTATTTTAAAAAAGATGTCCTAGCAAATCTATGGTTTGCCCTTCAAAAGGAAAATTCGTTTGTGATTTGATCATAAGTATATCCCTCACATTTTTTTCCATAATACAAAGAGATGAAGAATCTTCGATAGCAAGGCACCTGCAGTTTGCGTCAACCTCTTTATAGCCAAGCTTCGTATAAAAACCTTTCTCATCGGCAAACAGTAAGAGATGATTCACCTTAAAACGATGAGCGATTCTCTCAACTTCCTTCATAAGCAAGGTTGCAATACCTTGGCTGCGATATTTTTCGAGAACACATAAGTCACCAATACCTATAATGTTTAAATGTTGTTTGTTTACAGAGATAACGCGATAGACAAGACTCAACTGTCCTATAATCTCATCCTTATAAATTGCAAATAATCGAGATGAGGGAATTTGTTTATGGAAGACTCGATCCTTGAAATAACTGGGAAAACTTGATGAAAGAAGACTCAATAAACTTGAATGTTCAGATGCAGAAAGTTCAAAATCTCTTTTTTCCCGGATTGAAATGAGGGATGGATCTAGAGTACTCACGAATGCTTATCCTGCTTATATCCAAAATGGGTGTTATTGATTCAAGGTTCCATCTTGATATATGCATTTCCCTTAGGCTGCATTAAATCAAGATTTTGAAATCCAAGAGATTCATAGAACAGCCTTTGGGATTGTTCATCATCTGTTAATAATAAATGCTTATGAATGTTTGGATACAAAGCTAAAGCTCTTGTATGGAGAGTGCGGCCAACTCCAGCTCGTTGGACCTTTGGGTGGACGAGAAGATCTTGAATAAAATGGATGGAAACATTGTCACTCAACCCCCGAATCAATCCAATCAGCTGATCATTTTTATAGCAGGAGATGACATATGTGGAGTTTTGAATGGCCGTCATCAATTTATCGGGAAAGTCAGTATAACGTGTCCATCCCACTGAGCGATAAAGAGAAATAATTGCATCATGGTCTGTTGGTTTTTTGTTTGTATAGATTACAGTGTTTTCGTTTTGTAGCATTGTCTCGGATTTAAAACTTACTGGCTTCATTTTAGTATCTGCTTTTTTCTAACAACTGTCCATTGCCACTATGGGCCTTTTGCTATGTTAGAGTCTGAAAATTATGCTGTTCTAATTTTTGCATTGTATCTTCCTCAGTGGTGGTCGTTTTTTAAATTCTTTCAAACTTTTCAAGAAGGATCCCATAAAAATAGGTTATACAAAATATTGAAACATCCTTACATGTCTTTTAACCTATAAGCTACTTCTAAAGGAAACCAACAAAATGACCGAAAATAAAATATTACTCTAAAGTCTGGTGCAACTTTGCAAGTTCCTGAGGGATGTCAGGCCCAATGGCTAGATCAAGATCATCAGATTATAAAACTCGAAACCCCTGATAAAGCCCTTGATATCTTTCTCCTTGAAATCAAAGGAAGTGACCTAAAACAAGCCATTGCAGCCGCTTGGAAAAAAGTATCACCCACATTTGATAAAAAGATCAGTAAGATAGAGTCGCCGCCAGCACCAGCTGGTTATGATGATTTTGTTGCTCACGATTATGAGTCAAATCAAGGAACCTTTATTCGAGCAAGCGCTCGAAGAAAAAATGATATGATCTGGGTGTTTCTGAGATCCGGGTCAGAAACGATAGTTCATCAAAGAGATGCACAGATCTTTAGTTTTATTGGCAGCTTGAAAGTTCCTGGTATGATCACAGAGGATCTTTCTAAAAAACCCCGTAAGTCAATTAAAGAAAGTCGGGACTCATTCGATCATTTCATCACTCACGGTATGAAAGCACTCGATGTACCAGGTCTATCCATTGCCGTTGTTGAGGACGGAGAAATTGTTTTCGAAAAGGGCTATGGGGTTAAAAAATGGGGTGAACAAGATAAAGTAGGTGAGCATACCCTCTTTAAAATTGCCTCTATTACAAAATCCATGACGACCCTCTTGATGGCAAAGTTAGTTGAAGAAGGGAAGTTTAATTGGCATACAAAAGCTCAAGAAATCTATCCAAGTTTCTGTGTGGACGACTCCATCTTATCAAAAACACTTGAGATGGAACAACTGGCAAGTGCAAGCACCGGGCTTCCCAGGAAAGATCTTCCCATGATACTCAATTATAAAGAAAGGGATGCATTTCAGCAGCTCGCCACAACAAAGCCCACAACGAAAGTCAAGGAAACATTTCAGTATAATAATCAAATGTTAATGGCGGCTGGCTATATAGCCGCTCACGCTGTTTATCCCAAAAAATTAATGGATCAAGCCTTCGAAGATTTGATGTTTGAAAAAGTTTTTGACCCTATAGGGATGACAAGAACGACTTTTGTACCCGAGGAAAACTTTGTCTTTCCCCATTCAGACACCATAGATGGGACGGTTCAATTATTAACCCTGGAAGATGATGAAAGCACTGATTTTGCAAAGCCTGCGGGGGGCATCTGGTCAAGTGCTCACGACATGGGACTTTATCTCATCACCGAATTAAAGGGGGGCATCAATGCAACAGGAAAACGTATATTTGATGAACACAATTTTCAATATCGAAGAGCCCCTCAAGTTAAATCAGGTCATGATGCCGAATATGGATTAGGTTGGGGGATTTCAAAAAAGAAAGGGCTTACCCAAATTGGCCATAATGGAGGAACGGGTGGATTTGGGTCTCTCTTAGGATTTTATCCCGAAAAACAGTGTGGTTTTGTCGTGCTAACCAACGGTGTTGGGGGACATTCTTTAAATTGGGCCATTCAGTGTAAACTTCTTGAACTTTGGTTTGATACCAATGAAAAATCATCTGAGATGCTCGACTATAATATTCAGGAAAGGGAAAAAAACGTAGTCGAATTTAAGGAAAAATTGTCTGAGCCACATTCAGAATGGATAAAGCCCTTTTTAGGAAAACACAGAAATGCTGAATTAGGACTATTTGAAATCACCCAAGATCAAGGAGACTACATTTTAGACATTGGCATTTGTAAAACAAAGCTGATGCTTCATGAAGAAAAAAATGGGGAAAAGACCCTTGCCTGGATTACGCCACCTTATGTTGGCTTTTCTCTAATCCCTTCTGAGGGTAAGTCTTTTAAGATGGTTGAAGACCAACACACATATGTGTTTGAGAAGATAAATTAGGGCTGGAGATGGAGCTGCCACAGACTGCTCCATCTATTTTGAGATTTCCCCAAGAGATTTGAACGTCTTTAACTCTCCAAGACCTCCTCTTCCACGGTTTTAATGCGAACGAAGTCATCACTTAACGCCACAAGATCAATGTGAGTTTTGCCCTTTAAAAATCGATCGAAAAACGAGCGAAGTATCCTGGTAAAGGCCTTAAACCTTCCATAAGTTGGATCTGGATCCCCAAAATTTGAATCTTCTAATGTTCTGAGATTAGGCAATATTTCACACAGCACTATTTCATCTGAAAATGATGTATGTTCCGTATTGGTAAAGAGTGATTTATAATAATGCTTCACTACTGCTTTCCCCTGCGTCGACATGACCCGTCAATGATATACTAAGTCTGTCTTATGAGATCGGCGTTGAAGAAGGAGATTGTTAGATGTGTCAAACAAATACCTGTAGAAGCTGAAGAATAAAGGAACCAACAAATAGTGATGAAATTAAGCATCTCCTAAAGATGTTTCGCTCTCATTTCATCTGCAGCGTCTCGGATAGCTTTGCTTAAACCAGGATCAAAGGCAGTGTGAGCTGCATCTGGTACAAAAACGAGTTTTGAACCTGGCCAGCTCTTGTGCAGTTTATAAGCGGATTGGGGTAATGCGTTGATGTCATGTCGTCCTTGCACAATGATACAGGGGAGATGGGAGATCCTGGATGCATTATCGAGTAACTGATTTTTCGTAAGAAAAAAGTTATTTGCTGCATAATAACTCCATGAACGGGCAGCGCTTAAGACGAGCTTGTCATCTTTTAAAAGTTCTATCAGTCCAGAATTTCCAAAAAGAGCCGCCCCAATAAAGGAATATTTTATCAAGGCTCTCGCGACCGGCATGTGAATATCGGGGTTTGGATCCATAACGCGTTTATAAAAAGCATTTATGAGATCGGGTCTTTCATTTTCTGGGAGGACACTTGTGAATTCATCCCAAACTTCAGGGTAAACTTCACCCATTCCATACCATATCTGATGGATATTTTCACTCGAGGCGAGGAAGATGCCTCTTAAGAGAAAGCCTAAGATCACATCTGGATATTCTTCTCCATAAGCGAGAGAAAGGGTGCTGCCCCACGATCCCCCAAATAAAATCCATTTTTCAATCCCCAAGTGTTTACGAACCTTCTCAAAATCTTCAATAAGATTCGCCGTATTATTTTCCCTCATTTCAGCATGGGGTATCGATTGAGGAGCCCCTCTTTGGTCTACAAAAATTATCCTGTAATAATCGGGATCTGTATAACGTGCCAAGCCCGGATCACAACCTGCGCCTGGCCCGCCATGCACAACAAGAACAGGAACTCCTTTAGGGGTATGATGAAACTCGATACGCCTTACAATTTCTCGAGCTTTTTCAGCGGGGAATGCCTCATAAAATGCCCCTCCGTGTGCGGGTGTTGAGATTATCAGAAATCAAGATGATTTTTTCTGCATCAGCCTACTTTGTTCGCGCGCGTTCCTCCCTTTCGCAGGCCCGGTGCTGTGTCGTGCGCTGTGGGCGAGCACTTACCTTTCTCCATTTTTCGGCAAGAAGCCTTAGCGACCAACTCGCAAATCCATCGAGTTCTGAGCCTAAACGCATCGCTATCAATTTGGCTTCCTGTTCTCCAGCAAGCAAC
>JAKBAL010000211.1:0-4304 GCA_021809225.1 Pseudomonadota bacterium
AAGTAAAATGGGGTGAAGCTCGTGCGACAGATGATCAAGAAGGAGAGATCACAGCAACGTCGGACAACCGGCCAAAAGCCGAGGAAATTCAACAAGCTCTTTCCTTATTTAGAGGAAAAATTGAGCAAACTCCTCCTATATATTCCGCCCTTAAGGTCAATGGTAAGCGTGCCTATGCTTATGCTCGAGAAGGAAAAGAAGTGAGTTTGTCTCCTCGATGTGTTGTGATTGAGTCGCTGACTCTCGTCAAAACGTCTGTGGATTCGGCTATTTTTGAAGTTTTGTGTAGTAAAGGAACCTATGTTAGGAGTTTAGCTCGAGATTTAGCTTTGCATCTAGGGACGTATGGTCACATTATAGCCTTGAGACGGTTGATGGCAGGACCTTTTCATGAGAAAAATGCGATTTTACTAGATTCTCTTCTTCAAATAGGGCATAACACGGAGTTAGTGAAATATGTCTTGCCTCTTCAAGATGCGCTGGTCGACATCCTGGCTCTTGAGATACAAGATATTGAGACGGTAAAGCTTCGCCATGGACAAGCTATTTGCTCTTCCCATAAGGAACTGGAGCAAGTTGTTTTGATCCTTTGTAAAGGAGTACCGCAAGCCCTTGCAAAAATAGGGCAAGGGTTAATTACGCCCTTACGCATATTTAATATGGAATAAGAGAGGAGTTAAAAGATGTCGATTACAAATGTACGCAAACAGGAACTTATTAAAGAGTTTGCAACGAAAGAATCAGATACAGGATCACCTGAGGTTCAAGTGGCCGTGTTGACAGAACGAATTAATAATCTTACGTCTCACTTGGGCATTCACGGGAAAGACTTCCATTCTCGTCGGGGTCTTTTGATGTTAGTCAGTCGCAGGCGTCGGCTTTTGGATTATTTGAAGCGGACAGAAGAAAGTCGATATGTAGAGCTTATTGCACAATTAGGGCTCCGTCGTTAAGGATATAAAAGGAATCAGAATCGAATGTTTAAAATTTACAAAAAAGAGATCCAATGGGGAGGACAAAAGCTAACTCTGGAAACGGGAAAAATAGCCCGTCAAGCTGGTGGAGCTGTCGTCGTAACTTACGGAGAAACGATCGTTTTATGTACTGTTGTTGCAAGAAAAGAAGCGACACCTGACATAGATTTCTTTCCTCTGACCGTTCAGTATCAAGAAAAAGCTTTTGCAGCTGGACGAATTCCAGGAGGATTTTTCAAACGAGAAGGTAAGCCAAGTGATCATGAAGCTTTGGTTTCACGTCTTATTGATCGTCCGATTCGACCTCTTTTTGTGCCCAACTTTCGCAATGAAACCCAAATCATTTGCACAGTTTTAAGCCACGATATGGAAACGCCGCCAGATATTCCTGCGCTTGTTGGAGCCTCTGCTGCTTTGACCCTTTCAGGGCTTCCCTTTTTAGGTCCTATTGGGGCTGCACGTGTTGGCTTGGTCGATGGGGAATTTGTTTTAAACCCTACTTTAGCTGATGTTCCTAACTCTAAATTAAATCTAGTGGTCGCCGGAACAGAACAAGGGGTTTTGATGGTTGAATCAGAAGCTCATGAGCTTTCTGAAGAGCAAATGCTTGATGCCGTAATGTTCGGCCATACGCATTTTCAACCTGTAATTCAAGCTATTATTGATCTAGCAGAAGACTGTGCACAAGATCCTTGGGAACTTCCGTCCGCAGATCCCCAAAAAGAAAAGCTTATTGAGCGTCTTCAAGAACTTGCTATTGCTGACCTTAAAGGCGCGTATCAGATTAGGGACAAAAGTCTTCGACATGAAAAAGTGTCGCTGCTTAAATCCCAAACCGTTGAAGCACTCAAAGAAGAGGGATTTCCTGGCCCTTTGAGTATTATTGAGTTTAAGGAACTTGAAAAGAACTTGGTTCGCAGTGATATCTTAAAGAGCGGTTTGCGCATTGATGGCCGAGACACCAAAACGATTCGTCCTATTGTGAGTGAGGTTGGCATTCTTCCACGGGCTCATGGTAGTGCCTTATTTACAAGAGGATCTACGCAAGCCCTTGTTGTGGTGACTCTTGGCACAGGTCAAGATGAACAACTAATAGATGCCCTTGAAGGTGAATATAAGGAAAACTTTTTGCTTCATTATAATTTTCCTCCCTATTCAGTGGGTGAGACAGGACGCTTAGGGGGACCAGGCCGTCGAGAGATAGGTCATGGAAAACTTGCTTGGCGAGCTCTTCATCCTCTAATGCCCTCAAAGGACAAATTCCCTTATACACTTCGTATCGTTTCTGAAATTACAGAATCCGATGGATCTTCTTCCATGGCTACCGTTTGTGGAGCGTCCCTTGCTTTAATGGATGCAGGGGCTCCTCTGGAACGTCCTGTTGCAGGAATTGCCATGGGACTTATTAAAGAGGGCGAAGATTTCGCTGTTCTTTCCGATATTATTGGTGATGAAGATCATCTTGGAGATATGGATTTTAAGGTTGCGGGTACAGATAAAGGAATCACTGCCCTGCAAATGGATCTCAAAATTACAAGCATTAACCAAAGCATTATGAAAATTGCGCTTGATCAAGCCAGAGAAGGGCGTTTGCATATTTTGGGTAAAATGGCCGAAGCTCTTGATGCTGCACGTGAAGACGTCAAAGAATATGCTCCACGCGTAATTACATTTACCATTGCGAAAGATAAAATTAGAGAAGTTATCGGATCGGGTGGAAAAGTTATTCGTGAAATTTGTGAGACGACAGGAGCTAAAATCGATATTTCCGATGATGGCGTCATTAATGTTTCAGGGGGCAACGCCGACATTATTCATGCAGCGGAAAAAAGGATTCGTAGCATAACCGATGAGCCAGAAATGGGCGCTATTTATAAAGGTAAAGTTGTTCGCATCGTCGACTTTGGAGCTTTTGTAAGCTTTTTTGGTAGCCAAGATGGTCTCGTCCACATTAGTGAACTTGCTCCTCGTCGTGTTGAAAAAGTTGCCGACGTCGTTAACGTTGGGGATGAAGTTTTTGTAAAGGTTTTAGAAATGGACAACCGGGGTAAGATCCGTCTCACGATGAAACGGATTGATCAGAAAACAGGATGTGAAATTTCATCTCCTGTAAGTAACCCGGAAGTTGGAGCCTAGTCTTTTTTGTTTGTTTAAGGAGATAGAGAGCGTTGAAATCGCTTAACCCAATACGTCTATCGGGGCGTGAGGTCCTTCCTCTGATTGAAGGAGGAAAAGGTATTTCTGTGTCAAATGGTGAAAGCTCAGGTGCTTGGGCTGCAGCCGGAGGCGTAGGGACATTTTCTGCAGTAAATCCAGATGCTCTTGATGAGCAGGGGAGCCTTATCCCTATTACTTATAAAGGAAAAACGAGGCGAGAGCGCCATCGTGAGCTCATTGAATATGCAATTCAAGGAGGTATTACTCAAGCAAAGATTGCCCATGAAAGATCGAATGGGACTGGTCATCTGCATATGAATGTTCTATGGGAAATGGCGGCTGTTGAGGAAATTCTCCACGGGGTTTTAGAAAAGGTCAGTCCTTTGATTCAAGGCGTTACCTGTGGGGCGGGGATGCCTTATCGCATTGCTCAAATTACTGCAAGCTATGGTATTTATTATTATCCCATTGTTTCTTCAGGACGCGCTTTTCGCGCTTTGTGGAAGCGTGCCTTTCATAAGTTTCCTGAGTGGTTAGGGGCTGTTGTTTATGAAGATCCCTGGAGAGCAGGGGGGCATAATGGCCTGAGCAACAGTGAAGACCCAGATAAGCCAGAAGACCCATATCCGCGTGTGCTTGAACTTCGCAATGTAATGCGAGAGTTTGGCCTCAACGACGTGCCCATTATTATGGCCGGGGGTGTTTGGTACTTAAGAGAATGGGCGGATTGGATTGACAATCCCGACCTTGGTCCGATTGCTTTCCAGTTTGGCACGCGGCCCCTGCTGACCCAAGAAAGTCCTATTTCGGATGTGTGGAAGAAACGGCTTTTGACCTTAAAGCCGGGAGATATTTATCTGAACCGCTTTAGCCCAACTGGTTTTTATTCATCTGCTGTTTCCAATCCTTTTTTGGATGAATTAAAGGAACGTTCAACTCATCAAGTGGCCTATTCTATTACTCCCGTAGGTGATCATACAGAGGGTTTCCCAGTGGGCGCCCGCGGAAGATTGGTTTACCTGACACCCCTCGATAGAACAATGGCTGAAGCCTGGGTAAAACTAGGGTTTACTGAGGCTTTGCGGACACCTGATTCCACCTTGATTTTTGTAACACCTGACAAAGCAAATGAGATTCATAAGGATCAAATTGACTGTATGGGATGCCTAAGCG
>JAKBAL010000211.1:4314-5044 GCA_021809225.1 Pseudomonadota bacterium
TATCCAAAAAACATTGCAAGCCATTAGTCATAGTGATGAAGTAGATACCCAGCTTATGTTTGCTGGGCATGCGGCCTATAACTTTGCCCAAGATCCCTTCTATGCAGGCGGCTATATTCCCACCGTAAAGGAACTTGTGGAACGCCTACAAACGGGCGATTAAAGTCATTACCGACAGCGTGTTTTAAGCTGTTGCTGGCTTTGGCTACAGCCAATCAATGATAGCATTCACACCAGCTTGTGCACAGACTCCATCAAGTTCAGGCGTTGCACCACTGATACCAATTGATCCTATATGCTGTCCATCTTTCATAAGAATTGGAAGCCCTCCTTCAAGTAAAACAACTCCGGGGACTCCAAGGTAAGGGCTATTCGGGATACCTTCATTTCGTTTGGCAAGGTCCTTTGTCGAAATTGGCATACTGGCAGATGTAAGAGCTTTAAGTTGAGCCATTCTGATACTTATAAAATTATTACCATCCATGCGATGATAATATTTTAAATTCCCATGAGCATCCATTATCGCTATAACAATCTTTAAGTTTCTTTCAATGGCCATTAATTCAGCAGCATTTGCCATCTTTTTTGCCATCTCTAAAGATAACTCTTTTACCATAAGCCTCATGATTATCTCTCCTCTCCTTTATGAATTAACTTTAGCTTCCTTTTTATAAAATGCACTCAATGGATTATTATCAAATATGAAAATTTATGCATTATAAATCAATCG
>JAKBAL010000212.1 GCA_021809225.1 Pseudomonadota bacterium
AAATTGATAGTTGTATGTATTTCTTATTAAGCAACTCATGTCAACAAAATTTTGTGTCAATGCGAACTAACAGTTGGTCTTAACCATACCCCTTAGAAAAGAAAATTGACACCTCAGCCCGACCCAGACTTTAAAACACAAAAGCCCTGAATTTTCACCTCCGCGAGGAGAACAGTAGGGTAAAAATGACTTAAGCTTCTCATCAATCTTTCATTGAGGCATTTTTGGCGAAAGTTCTGGAGATGAGAAAGAGAGAGAGGGATGTTCTCCCTCTCTAATGGGTGGCCTTAGAAGACTAGTCGAGAACCTATAATAAAGACATTGGCACGGCTGTTCTTTACGGGTCCTACAAATTGCTTGCAAGGGGCTAGAATAACATTGCGGCGCGCTGCTTCAGCTACTGCTGCAGGATTTTTCATTTGGATATTCGCATACTCAAAGTAAATGCCGAGACCAGGCGCTAACTTCCGATCAATTGCTGCTAAAACACCTTGTGTTACTGCTTTTTTGGTTACTAAATTGGTATCAAAATCTCCACCCAACGCCTTTCTCCAAGCGTAGTAATATCCGGTGCTAAATTTTGTGGCGCCCCATTTGTAAGAAAGTCCAAAATCAAGAAACTGACCAGCATTGGACTTATTTCCGCCAAATTTATAGGTGCGAGACCGTCCACTGTTGCCATAATCCAAACTGAAGCCAACCCCACAATAGGAAAAAGTACCTCCCACTTCAAAGGCAGCTGTACTATTCCGTGCTCGGGCACCTGTACGATCCCGTACACGGGCGCTATATTCAGAATGGGTTTTTCCAAAGATAGAGACTGCGGATAGAGCCATTTCAAAACCATTTTTAAATTTATGGATAAAGTTTATAGCACTCGCAACGTTATCCGTATCGAATGGCTCTTTAGGGCTCTTGACGCTCCTGCGAGCCTCTATCGCCATCTGTCCTCTGTGCTCTGTTCGAGGGGTATAGGTAACGCCCACCTGAATTCCATTCCACCGCGGAGTTAGGTAAGATAATTTGGTATCACGGCTCGTGTCTCCAACCAAATCAACATCATGCAGCGTGCCCGTTGTATAGTTGACAACCCGATCAAAAACACCTCCGTCAAATCCGCCCGTACCACCCCATTGGTCCCAACCACCAAAGGTCATGGTACTTTCAACACCCTTCGTATCACCAGCATAAACTTTACCCCATGTACCGCCGAAATAAAGGTAAGTTTCACGGAAATTTTTTGTCTCATTTACGTTTCCATCAAGAACAAAAACGAGACCATATTCCATCCCAGGATCTGTTTTTCCATCAACATTAAATTGTAGACGCGCATTATCGACCGTAAAAAGCTGTCCCCGACCAAACTTATTACGGCCGCAGTCAGCTGAAGAAATAATATCTTGAGCCTCTTCTGATTCTTGGAAAATTCTCTTATTCCTAAAAAAGAACGAGTTAAAAGATGTACCTCCAGAAATTTTAAATTGGGGCGTTGCCAGCATGGGTGTTGGACTCGTTTCTGCAGCATACGCATACGCATTGAAAATTACAGCACTTAAAAGAGCCGTCGAGCCAAGAAGGTAGCGAATCATTGTTTTCCTCCAGGATTAGGGCTTGTTGAATAAAGATTACAAATTTCTACATCATCATAAAAAAGATGAATCACATCCTATAAAAGACACTTGATAGAAATTGGCTCAATGGTAAACTGTAACTTGAAATTATTTTTAGAGGGCATGTGACACACGTGCAACAGTAGAACGATGTTACAAATATATCTTCAAATCCACGAATCCATTTTACGGGAAGCTCTTGAAGAGCTTTTACCACAAGCTGGTGTTTGTATAAAGAGAGATCAAAGTGAAAGTGAAGGACTATTATTTACATCCCCAGATGTAAAGAGCACTCTTCCTTCATTAAACTTTTTAAACCTCTCACGGCCCCTTAGGTTTCTTGACCTTCTCTCTCTTTTGGAAAACCTTCCCTATACTCAAGAAATTACCTTTGCTCATTTTTCTTTAGACTTAAGAGAAAAGAGTCTTAAAAATCTTAAAACTCAAGAAACACAGCGTATTACAGAAAAAGAATGTCAGCTTTTACGTTTTTTTCATCAAAATAAAGGGCAAGACATTTCAAAACACAGGCTTTTGAGGGAAATTTGGGAATACCATCCTGAAGCTGAGACGCATACACTAGAAACACACATTTATCGCTTGAGACAAAAGCTTGAAAAAGACCCAAATGTTCCTCAAATTCTTTTGAATGGAAAAGAGGGCTACTGGATAAAATAAACCTCACATATTGATATAGTTGGGTCCAGACCCGCCTTCAGGAGGGGTCCATACGATGTTTTGAGTGGGATCTTTAATATCGCAGACTTTACAATGGATACAATTTTGTGCGTTGATTTGAAGGTGGAGTCCTGCGCTTCCTTCCACAAGTTCATAGACGTGAGCCGGACAATAACGTCCTTCAGGAAAATCATAAATGGCCTCATTAATGGAAATAGTTTTCTGAGGGTCTTTAAGAAGTAAATAGTTGGGCTGGTTTTCATCATAACGAATATTAGAAAGATAAAGGGACGTAAGACGGTCAAAGGTAATTTTTCCATCCGGTTTAGGATAAGAAATGTCTTTGCATTTATTGGCAGGCTTAAGCTGCTTATAATCAGCATGATTGCGAAGAGTCCAAGGGCTTTTTCCTCTGGTAATATAGGTTTCGAAAGCAGCATTGAATAACCCTGACATAAGCCCTTTTTGAAAACCCGGTCGAATATTGCGGACTTTATAAAGTTCATCAAATACCCAGCTTTTTTCAAGACGGTTTTGATAGGTATACGGTTCTCCTTTGACAAGATAATCATAGAGAGCTTCAGCTGCGACCATTCCCGATTTAAGGGCAGTATGAGACCCTTTGATTTTTGGCACATTGAGAAATCCTGCGGCGCACCCAATAATGGATCCTCCAGGAAATTCAAGCTTAGGGATGGACTGATAGCCTCCCTCATTAAGAGCGCGTGCCCCATAGGAAATACACCGGCCTCCCTCTAAAAGAGGACGAATAAAGGAATGGGTTTTAAGCCTTTGAAATTCCTCAAAGGGACTTAAATAGGGGTTTTGGTAATCGAGACCTACGACAAGCCCGATTAAGATTTGATTGGTGCTCAGATGGTAAATAAATGAACCACCATAGGTTTGAGATTTTAAGGGCCAACCAATCGTATGAATGACTTGACCTGGTTTACTTTTTGAGGGATCAACTTCCCAAATTTCTTTGATTCCTATTCCATAGGTTTGAGGGTCAGATCTCGCATCTAGTTGAAAATTCTTTATCATTTTTTGAGTTAAGGACCCTCGGCACCCTTCAGCTAAAAGGGTCATTTTTCCAAGGATTTTAACTCCCGGCTCAAAATGTGAAGTGGGATTACCCATCCGATCAAGACCTTGAGGCCCTGTTTGAACACCGATTATATGCCCCTTATCATCAAAAAGACAAGAAGCAGCCGCAAAACCAGGATAAATTTCAACCCCCAATGCTTCAGCTTCTTGGGCCAACCACTGGCAAAGAGCCCCCAGGCTTGCCACATAGTTCCCTTCGTTGCGCATTTGAGGGGGGGTTGGAAACCTGATGGCATTGGACGAAGTAAGAAAGAGAAACTTGTCTTGTCGGGCAGGAGTTGTTAAGGGAGCTCCTCGTTTCTTCCAATCAGGAAGAAGTTCATTCAAAGCACGAGGCTCAATAACTGCACCTGAGAGAATATGACTTCCAATCTCTGACCCTTTTTCAAGAATGCAAACCTTTAAGGTTGGATCAAGTTGTTTGAGCCGAATTCCCGCTCCTAATCCCGCAGGTCCCGCACCGACGATTACAATATCATAAGCCATCTCATCAGCACTCATCAAAACCTCTATTTCTGCAATTCTATAATAAATCTAGAGTAATCTCCAAAATGACTTTCTACAGAGATATGCCCTTGATGTTGGTGGGTAATAATATCATAGCTTAACGAAAGACCAAGGCCTGTCCCTATGCCAGAGTCTTTTGTCGTAAAGAAAGGAACAAATATTTTTTTGATCACTGACTTGCTCATTCCAGGCCCATTGTCTTCAAATATGATCTCAATGGTTCTTCCCTTGTCTCGGGTGCTGACAATAAGTTCAGGCTTATAAGCCTTACCAAGTTTTTCTTGTTTATCGTGCATAGCAAAACAAGCATTATTGATAATATTCAAAAAAACTCGGACAAGATCTTGCTTAGAACCTTGGATATTTACGATAGTGTGGTCAAAATTTTTAGTGATTTTCGTCGTAAAATAGCGTTCTTTACCTTGGAAACCAATATAAGCAAGCTCGAGGGATTCATCTAAAAGTTTATTTAGATTAAAAGTTGTTATCTCTCCCGTACTGCCGCGAGCGTGAGCAAGCATACCTTTAACAATAGAATCTGCTCTTTCAGCATGCTCGCGTGTTTTACGCATGTTTTGTTCAATTTGGTTAAAGAGCTCGTTTTCATTCGTAACTTTTTCTTTTAACTCCTGAAGGTATTCAAGGGAAAGATCAGAAAAATTAATAATAAAGTTAAGAGGGTTTTTAATTTCATGAGCAATGCCTGCGGTTAAAGCTCCAAGACTCGCAAGTTTTTCTTGAACAATAATTTGATTTTGAGCCTTTTTAAGGTCAGTCAAGGTTTTTTCAAGCTGATAATTTTTTTGTTGTAATTGTTTGGTACGCAATTTTACGCGATTTTCGAGATCCGCCATCAGGGTTCTATTTTCTGCGAAAATTCGAGAAACGATATTAAACCAAGGCCTCCATCTTTGGGGAATGCTTTGCGGATCACTTTCCACTCCTCTGTTTTCTTTTGCAATATGCTTTACAAGCTTTTGAGCAGGAGAGATAAAGTTTCGAATGACCATAAGATATCCCATTCCAACCACAAAAATAAGAGTGGCAGTGATAATGAAAATACCTTCAAGGGCTTCCCAAAAAGCCTCCATAAAAAGTCCCGTTTTTGAACCTATATAAATCAGATCGGAA
>JAKBAL010000213.1 GCA_021809225.1 Pseudomonadota bacterium
AGGACGCTTTTATTACTCTCATCGAGCAGATTGATGAAAGACAAAAAAGAGAAGAGACAGGATCATGAATTTTTCTTTTCGGCGCTTTTTTGCTTATTTAAAAAAAGAAGGAAAGCAGATCATGAGAGATCCCAGTACCTTCCTGATTGCTTTTGTTCTGCCTCTTCTTATGATCTTTATTTTTGGATATGGTGTTTCCTTAGACGCGGATAAGGTTCCTCTTGGACTCTTGCTTGAGGATACGTCCCCTACGGCTCGAAGTCTTGAAAATGCTTTCCTTGGAACCCATTATTTTAACGTCAAGACAAGCTACGATCGCACAGCTCTTGAGAATGACCTGATAGGGGGAACCCTCCGTGGGGTTGTAACGATCCCCGTAAATTTTTCCCAAAATTATCTGCGGGGTGTTCCTGCTCCTTTGCAATTTCTTCTTGATGGAAGCGAGCCTAACACAGCTCGATTTGTACTCAATTATGCTCAAGGGGTTGTGAGTAACTGGAATGTTCAACAGATTATTGAAAGAAAATCCTCTCTTGTAACCCCAATCATTCCTGTTCCAAGGATATGGTTCAATGAAGATCTTAACAGTCGCGATGTCCTTCTTCCTGGATCCATTGCTATTATCATGTCGATCATTGGAACGCTTCTCACCGCTCTTGTTGTTGCCCGAGAATGGGAACGGGGAACAATGGAAACCATCCTATCGACTCCCATCCGTATCCCGGAAATGTTATTAGCCAAACTTGTCCCCTATTTTCTTCTTGGGTTGTGCTCAATGGCAGTTTGTGTCTTTCTTACCGTTACATTATTCGCTGTTCCCTTCCGTGGATCCTATCTCATCCTTCTCCTATCAACTTCCATCTTTTTATTAGCAGCTCTTGGTTTAGGTCTCCTTATTTCCACATTGGCCCGAAACCAGTTCGTTGCGAGTCAAATTTCCATTATGACCGGTTTTCTTCCCGCCTTCATTCTTTCTGGGTTTATCTTTGAGATTAATTCGATGCCTTGGGTTATCCAGGTTATTACGTATTTATTGCCTCCCCGCTATTTTGTGACTCTTCTCCAAAGTAATTTTTTGAGTGGAATTATTTGGGAACTTATTTTCTTAAATTTGAGTATCATGCTCATTATTGCTTTCTTTTTTCTATGCGCGGCTTTCTTAAAAACGGTCAAGAGGCTCGACTGAAATGAAGAGGTTGGGATCACATTTTAAGGAATTGAGGGATGATTGGTTCCGCATAAAAGCTCTTATCATCAAAGAAATCCTTGCTGTTTGGCGTGATAAAAAAAGTCGGTTCATGCTCATCGCCCCCCCTCTTATCCAACTTATTATCCTCTCCCATGCAGCAACCTTAGACGTTAATAATATTTCTTTGGGGATCTATAACCAAGATAACGGATGGTATAGCTATGAGCTGATTCAACGGATCAAAGGCTCCCCTTACTTCAAACATGTTTATCAATTCAGGAACCCTAAAGAAGTTCAGCGTGCTATTAATACCCAGGAAGTGATCGTATCGATTCAGTTTCAATCTGATTTTTCTCGCCTTATTGCAGGGGGGCAGTCCGCCCAACTTCAAATCGTGTTAGATGGGAGAAAGTCAAATGCCTCCCAAATTGTTTTTGGATATCTCACCCAAGTTCTTCAAAATTTTAATACGGATATTCTTAAATTCCAAGGGGTTGAAGTTCCAGAACCCATTGACATTGAATTTCGGTCATTTTTCAATCCTAACATTGATTACATTTATTTTACCGTCCCGTCCCTTGTGGCCATTCTTAGTATGCTTCTGGCCCTCACGGTAACAGGATTGTCAGTCTCACGAGAACGAGAAAATGGTACCTTTGATCAATTACTTGTTTCTCCTCTTCAGCCATGGCAAATTCTTATAGGGAAAATGGTCCCGGCGATGATCATCAGTATTGGGGAGACTACTCTTCTTATGGTTCTAGCCATCTTTTTATTTGATGTTCCTTTTGTGGGGTCCCTTCTGCTTCTTTACGTGAGCATGGTTGTTTTTTTGCTTTCAATCGTGGGAATCGGCCTTTTTATTTCTTCCATTTCCCAAACTCAGCAGCAATCTATCTTGGGCACTTTCGTTTTTATGACTCCCACCATGCTTCTTTCAGGTTATGCAACCCCTATTGAAAACATGCCAACATGGCTTCAACCTTTCACTAATCTCTTGCCCATCAAACATTTTTTCATTGTCATTAAGGGAATTTTTTTAAAGAATGTGCCTGCTTCAGAAGTCTTTATGAACACGTGGCCTATGGCTTTAATCGCCATCTTTACTCTTTTCCTGGCAGGTTGGATGTTTAAGAGGCGGCTGGAGTAAGAAGAAAACTAAAGTTATAGCGTGCGTGCCTGGGCTCCCCTGCTTTTGTGAGAACTAGAGCATAGTCTTTAAGACTTAGCCCACTGGCTCTCTCTTCTGGAGTCAAAAAATTCTTCACTCCTCAGTATTAACACATTTTTAACCTTTATTCAAAATCTTACACCTAACATTCATTCACGATGGGTATAAACTTAAGAAAAAAGGTCTACTTCGGAGAAAAGTTCCTCGCGAAGACGACTGGAGGGACGTTTCCACTGTCGTCTTCGCGAATCCACAACCCGACTACGCCCAAGGCTTCGTCGTGGCGATTTAGTCTTTTATGCATTTGGGTTATGACACTTATTTTCTGTAAATGGTATGATCAGCAGCTAGCTTTCCAGCCTCTAAATGGATTATTCAAGGACTGTACCAATAAGTTGATTGCTTAGGAACTGCTACATCTTGGAAGCGTTAAGTTTCTGAATAATAGCATCTAATTCTGCTGGATTTTTGAAAGAAAATACAATCTTTCCTCCTAAACCTTTCAGGAGTAAATCGACTGGTAATCCAAAAATTTCTGAAAGATGTTGACGTAAAATTTCTTTTTCTGGATCTGGTTCGCCTGGGGTGCGGAATCGATCTTTTTCACTCAACTTTTGTTTAGAAAGGGTTTCTGCTTGGCGTACGTTAAGCCCCCTTTCAAGGATTAGATGAGCAAGAAATTCTGGGTCTTCACATCCCACAAGCGCCCGACCATGCCCAGCAGAAAGCTTTCCGTCATTCAGATATTCTTTTATTTTCTTTGGTAAGGTTAAGAGTCTTAAGGTATTGGCAATATGACTTCTGCTCTTTCCCAGATTACGTGCAAGTGATTCTTGGGTGTGATTAAATTCCTCTGCTAATCTTCGATATCCCTCTGCTTCTTCAATTGGATTTAAATCTTGTCGCTGAATGTTTTCCAAAAGACCAACCTCTAAGGCTTCTTCATCTGAAAATTCTTTAATGAGAACAGGAATATGACCAAAGTCAGCAATTTTAGCGGCTCTCCATCTCCGTTCACCAGCAACAATTTCATATTTGTCCTGCTCTGTAGGATGAATACGAACCAAAATGGGTTGCAAAACTCCCTTTTCTTGAATGGATGCTGATAATGATAAGAGTTCTTCTTCTGGAAAATGATGACGGGGCTGATGAGGTCCCGGTAGAATCGCTTCCATGGGCAAGGTTAAGGGAGATGGGATTTCCTCTCTTCTCATTTCTTTGTGAGAAGGTTCTAAAAGTGCAGAGAGTCCTCTTCCCAAAGCTTGTTTTTGTTTTCTTATGTCATTCATGCTGCTAACTTTCCTTCTTGGGCTAGAATTTCCTTTGCCAATTGAAGATATGCTTGTGATCCCTGGCATTTATAATCGTATACAACCGCCGGCTTTCCAAAAGAAGGTGCCTCTGCTAGACGAACATTTCGAGGGATCTGAGTCTTATAAACCTTATCTTTTAAATGGGTACGCACGTCATTAGCGACCTGAGCACTTAAACTACTCCGACTATCAAACATCGTTAAAACAATTCCTTGTAGATCAAGACGAGGGTTAAGATGTTTTCGAACTTGGTCTATGGTGAATAAAATTTGACTCAGCCCTTCAAGAGCATAAAACTCACATTGAAGAGGGATGATAACTTCATCAGCTGCAACAAGAGCATTCAGCGTTAAAAGCCCCAAAGAGGGAGGACAATCGATAAAAATAAAATCAAACTCTCTCACTCCTTTTAAAACATTTGCAAGGAGGTTTTCTCTTCCCTTTAAACCTACAAGTTCAATTTCCGCTCCGGAAAGGTGAATACTTGCAGGCATTAAATAAAGATTCGGGATGGACGTTTTTTGATAGCCTTGTTCGAAGCTCACTTCGCCTATAAGCGTTTCGTAGCTTCCTATAGTTTTCTTTTTATCTACAACGCCTAGACCTGTTGTTGCATTTCCTTGAGGATCAAAATCGATCACAAGTATTCGTTTTCCAATTGTCGAAAAAGCAGTTGCTAGATTTAAGGTTGTCGTTGTTTTGCCAACGCCTCCTTTTTGATTCACGACAGCTATAATTTTAGTCATAAGGCTAAATCCTTTTCGGATGTTCTATTTTTAAAATCCGTCCCTCAGGATCACTGATGCTGGGTAAAATTTCAAGGTCAAATTTCCATTTTCTTTGCGCTTCTTGTATTTCCTTTTCCACTTCTTTTCCTTTTAAAAAAAGGGCGATGGCATTTTCTTTCATGAGAGGAGAGGTGTAATTCAATAATTCTGAAAGTGGGGCGAGTCCTCGTGCCGTAATTATATCCCCTTTCACACTTTCTTTAAGCGACTCAATCCGTGATCTTAAAACGATCACTGATGTTTTTGTTTCACGTGAAACATTTTCTAGAAAAAGACACTTTTTAAAATCAGATTCTACGAGGGTTACTTTTAATTTTTCAGGGTGTGCAATTGCTAATACAAGGCCGGGGAATCCAGCTCCAGAACCTAAGTCGATCAGAGTTGCTGAGCCTTCAGGGAGGTAGGAGCTTAATTGTAAAGAGTCTTCGAAATGGCGCTTCCATAGAAAAGGGATCGTGGAAGAGGAAACCAAATTGATTTTTTTTTGCCAACTTTCAAGAAGGTTCTGATAAATCTTTAGACGCTCAATTGTTTCACGTGAAACATTCATGAGAATTTGTTTTCCTTA
>JAKBAL010000214.1 GCA_021809225.1 Pseudomonadota bacterium
CTAGATCAAAAGCATATTTTCTGGCTCAAAAACATTATAAGCACTGTTCATCAAGAACGTCTTTATATGGAAGTTTTGCAAAAGAACGAAGCGCTTCTTGCAAGTTTACAAGCCATTAGGGACTTATCGCCAGTTCTCATTTGGCAAAGAGATGAACATCAAAAGATCAGTTATTGCAATCTTGCTTATGCAACGGCCGTTCAAGTCTCACTGCAAAAAGTTTATGACGAAAGCACGGAGTTAATTCAGCCTCGTTTTGCAAGACTTCTAGCCCGCAAGGCCATACATACAGGAGAAATTCAAACTTTTGAGAGCGCCGTTGTTGCTAACGGTGATAGACGACATTTTCGTATTTGGGAGACACCCAATGCTCGAGCTCCGGGTACCACTTTAGGGGTCGCTTATGATATAACGGAGCTCAACGATGCACGTACGGAAATTAAACGTCTTATAAACGCTCATGACGAAGTCCTTGACCATCTCTCAACCGCTATTGCCGTCTATGATGCTGAAGGGACTCTTCAATATTACAATCAAGCTTATGTAAATTTACATAGCTTTGATGAAGATTTTCTTAAAACCCGTCCTCGTCTAGATGAAGTTCTTGAAGAACTAAGAGGGCGGCGTCAGCTTCCTGAACATGCCGACTTTCCAGCTTATAAAAAACGAATGCGCTTGCAGCTCCAAGAGCAAGTAGAGCCTCAAGAAGATCTAATGCACTTGCCTGATGAGCGAACCCTACGAATCTTTAGCGCCCCTCATCCCATGGGTGGGCTTTTATTCATGTTTGAAGACGTAACAGATTATTTAGCTTTGGAACGGAAAAACAAGTCTCTTTTTGACGCTCACCAAGCAACCCTTGATAATCTGTTTGAGGGTGTCGTCGTTATTGGAAGTAACAATCGTCTGAAAATTTTTAATCCAAGCTTTATTCGACTATGGAATCTTGAAGACGAAGATGTCATGCCTGATCAGCATCTTGCGACGATTATAGAAAAGCTGAAAAACTTTTTTGATCATGATGATGATTGGGAGTCCTATAAAGCTCAAATTATCGAAAGTGCTACAGACCGCGTTCCAAAGACAGGTCAATTGAAACGAAAAGATGGGATCGTTGTGAACTTTAGATATGTTCCCCTTCCTAACGGGGATCACCTTTTAAGCTATACGGATGCAACCGATACATTTCGTGTTCAAAACGCTCTTCAAGAAAGAAATGAAGCTTTAGAAACAGCTGGTCGGCTTAAATCAGAATTCATAGCAAATGTTTCTTATGAGCTTAGAGACCCTCTGAATAGCATCATTGGATTTACTGAAATTCTCTCTCACCAATTTTTTGGGTCCCTTAATCCATCTCAAACTGATTATGTAAACGGAGTGTTAGATTCTTCAAACAAGCTCTTACATCTTGTGAATGATATTCTGGATTTGGCTTCTATCGAAGCAGGCTACCTAACTCTTTACCCTCGCAAGATCTCCATTCCAACCTTAGTGAAAGAGGTCAACGCTCTTATCTCTAAAAAAATGGAGCTCAACAGACAAAGCCTTATCGTAAAATGTGATAAGGCTATAAAAGAATGGGTTGTAGATGAAAGACGACTTAAGCAAGCTCTCTTTAACCTTTTAAACAATGCTATTAAATCCACACCCACCGATGGAATCATTACTCTTGAAGTAGGACTCAACGAAGAAGAACTTGAGATTTCGGTTGCAGATACAAGTGTGAGAACTTCCCCCAAAGATCAAGAGCGTCTTATGGAAGAGTTCAAATACATAACTAATGATGCACAAATTGATGTAGGCCTTGAACTTTCCCTTGTTAAAAACCTCATTGAGCTTCATGGAGGCCGCATTCACTTGTTTTCAGATCACCATCAAGGAACCAAGGTCTCATGTTTCTTTCCTAAAATACCTCACGAAAACAAACTTAAAGACGAAACAAAATTGGTCGGCGTTTCTATTCCTTAAGTATCATCAGCATTCTTTTTTTCTATTCCAAGCTTGATTTCCTTGCTGGATTTCTTTTGACTTCACGCTTTTTTAATCTTATATTCCCGGTTTCTTGATAAGTTTACTTGGTAAATGAAAATGAAAAATATAATTTATGTCACATTCTTAAGCCTTCTTATCTTTAACAATGAGTTATTTGCCCATCCCCCAGGAAGGGGGCTCAATCTCCTTGAAGATCTCAGTGAAACTCCTGAACATCAGGTTACGAAAAAAATGAAAAGAAGTTTTGCACAGTTTGTTGTAGGTGGAACACTCGTTGTTATTTCCCCGTGGGTTCCTCATTTAGGCCGTGGAGCTTCTAGACAAGGTAGAGGAGCATATGATTATGATCTTGTATCGCCGGTAACAGTAAAGGCTATGGGAACAACTGTATGTTTAAAGGGACTACATGAGTTTCTTTCAACTGCGAATGAAAAGTATAATATTATTAGGGGATCGCGAAGCCCTGTAGGAACGAAACCCGATTATCTCCGAGAAATTAAGAATGGACTTATGGATATTGGTTTAAGTGGAGTTATTTATTTTTCTCACCATTATATACCAGAATTCTTATTAGAACCTTACATAGAGATAGCGGGACCTGCTGTTACTGCTGTTACAATATCCTATCTGTGCTTTCGAGGAATTAAGGATCTTACCACAAGTGTTCCTAGCTGGCTTGCAGAGTTAGATTGGACATCAACAAGTAAATCGCTGTGTGGTAAGGCGTATTCAGTATTCTCATCTGCTACATCGTGGGCTTATTCTTTTTGGAAAAGCCCTGAAGTAAAACAAGAGGCAAAGACAAAATAAAAAAAATACTGACTAAAATTTAGAAGTCATTATGATATGTATTTCTGTTTTTTTGTCATTTGCGTACAGGTAAGGACAAAGGAGGAGATAAAGTATCTCTAGTTCACTAAAACGCCGACACACCACTCGTTGTTGAATATTCAAAGTGATAGACCTCGTGGGGATGGACATAGGCGCGAATGGCATGGGCGGCTTGGGCAGCTTCTGCAAAGCCCGTTAGGATCAACTTGAGCTTATGGGGGTATGTTGCAATGTCCCCTATCGCAAAAATTCCAGGTGTATTTGTGGAACAATCCTTAGGATCCACCATAATATGAGTGGTGTTGAGCTGAAGTCCCCAATGGGCAATGGGGCCTAGATTCATGGCCAATCCATAAAAAGGCAGAAGAACATCTGCTGGAATTTTTTTGACATCCCCTGTTAAAGACTTGACGATGACGGCTTCAAGATAGCCGTCTTTCCCAGAAAGACCTTCCAATTGAAAGGGAATAACCAGATCAATAATCCCCGTCTGAGCCAGCCGATTCAGCTGTGCCTCGCTTTCTGGGGCTGCTCTAAATTTAGGGCGCCGATGGACAACCGTGATTTTTTTTGCAACCTCAGCGAGAGAAAGCGCCCAATCCACGGCGGAGTCCCCTCCCCCTGCAATCACAAGGCATTTATCTCTAAAATCTTCTCGGTTTTTCACATAGTAAAAAATACTCGTTCCTTCAAACGCCTCAATCCCCTCAAGGGGAGGACGATTGGGACCAAAAGCTCCAACACCAGCCGCAATCAGAATAGCCTTAGCCTCAAGTTTCGTTCCATTGGATGTTTCAAGGTGCCAAAGGCCATCTACAGTCTTATCCAGGCTAATGACCTGTTCCCCCAAGTGATAAACTGGCTCGAAAGGTTCGGCTTGTTTTTTAAGGTTCTGAATAAGGTCACCGGCTTGTATTTTAGGAAAACCAGGAATGTCATAAATGGGTTTTTCTGGGTAAAGGGCCGTGCATTGCCCCCCTACCATTTCGAGTGAGTCAATGACATGGCATTTAAGGTGCATCATACCACATTCAAAAACTGCAAAAAGACCCACAGGTCCCGCTCCAATAATGGCTACATCTGTTTGGTGGATACTCATGCTTCCCTTTTTACTCGAATTTCTCTTTAAGAATAAAAATCTCTGACTTTCCTCAAAAGATCAAGAAAAAACGAACGCTACCCCATTCATCAACTCAAAATTTAGAAATTTTCCACTAATCCCTGAAAAAGTGGGAGCAAGTGGCGAATTTTCTTAATATCCGGGATCATCTGTTTTGATTCAAAGACTGCCCTGGGCCCGGATATTAAAAAACCCTAACGTTTCTCCCAAAGGAGCTCGCGAAAGGGTTTCTAAATTTCCAGATGATATACTGGGAAGAAAGCCAAAGTATAAGCTTATGCCGCTTCTAAAATCGTCTCAACCTTTTGAGCAGCATGCTCTGTTTCAATGTTTTCAATAGCTGCAATCTCTCCGGCAAGGCGTAAAAGCGCATTTTGATAGACTTGCCGCTCGCTATAAGATTGATCAGGTTGATTAGCCGTTCTATAAAGCTCGCGCACAACTTCTGCTAAGAAAACAGGATTTCCTGAATTAATCTTTGTTTCATATTCTTGAGCACGCCTACTCCACATGTTGCGTCGAACACGCCCCACGCGTTTCAAAGCGTTAATAGCATTCGCCATTTCTTTAGTTGTACACACATGCCGCAACCCAGAATTCTTTACCTTAGCAACAGGAAGACGTAAAGTCATCCGGTCCTTTTCAAAAGAGATGACAAGCATTTCAAGAGCGTGTCCCCCAATCTCATGAGTTTCTATTGATTTAATTTTTCCGACGCCATGAGCTGGATAAACCACATGGTGTCCGCATGAAAAAGATGACGTTTTTGCCATTTTCAACCCTCCTCTTATTCGTGTTATTTAAAGAGTCATTTTATTCTACCTAACTGCCGTAGAGAGGATAAAAGAACTAATTAAGTAGATTTGATCCGAACGATCCTAACTCAGTTATATATAGATATCATTTTTTTTGTTCCAAGGCCAGCCCCCCTCAAGGGATTGAAAAAATTGAATTCTTTTTAAGTCAAGCGCAAATAATTCTTTGAAATTGGTCCCTTATAAAAAGTTAATAAAACGTTAAAAAAGATTACTTATTTTTCAAGGGCATAGTTATAAGATATCTGACGGGGGACAGCAACGGG
>JAKBAL010000215.1 GCA_021809225.1 Pseudomonadota bacterium
CCTTATGGAGGGCCGTCAAGGAGCTTACAAAATCTTACGCCTATCAACAAATTTCTTCAGAGCTAAAAATTAGCCCAAGTCACTTGCGTAAAAAATGTGGACCTTCTCCTCGTAATTCCTCTTTGCCAGCTTCGCCTCCTTTTGTTCAAGTTCCTCTTTCCAAGTTATTTGTTTCTTCTCCAGGGGTTAACATGCCAGAACAAAAGTGTCCTGCTTGTGCAGGAATTATAGAGCTCATTCGTAAAGACGGCACGTCACTTAAAGTCTCTGGATTAGAGAATAAATCGTTGCTGTCTGTTGTGCAAGAATTCCTCAAACAATAATTCTGATGCTTCAAATCACCCCTCATCATCGGCTCCTTATGGCTATCGCACCAGCAGACTTTCGCAAAGGAATAGACAGCCTTGCAGCCCTCTGTCGTCAAGTCCTTGAGGAAGATCCCTTCAGTGGAACTATTTTTGTCTTTACCAACCGTCCTCGCACCTCTTTAAAGATACTTCTCTATGATGGCAATGGCTTCTGGCTCTGTCAAAAGCGATTCTCTAAAGGACGCCTTGCTTGGTGGCCATCTCAAGAGAAATCCTCTCACTTTTCCATAAAGCCCAGCCAACTTCAGGTCTTGTTCTCACAAGGCAACCCTCTGGACGCCATTCTTCCCTCCGACTGGCGTCCTCTTCCACCTCAAGCAGCTATCGCTTGAATGTCCTTATTTTGTTCTGCCAGAGTTTCTTTATATTTCCAGGGCAACCAAGCAGAAGGAGCTTTAAACAGAGCACTTTTATTCTCTTGACATACCGTTAGATATTCAACCGGGTTGACACCCGCAAGACGACACGTTTGAATGAGGCTCATCAATATACTGGCAACACGAGCTCCGTGGCATGTTTTATGAATCAAAGAGTTCTTCCTCAACCGGATCGCTATTTTTATCATCTGCTCGCAGATATTATTATCCAAGGGACAACCTGCCTCTCTTAAGAAGAGGGTAAGCCCCTCCCAATGTTTTTGCATATACCGAATAGCTTTCCCTAAGCTGCTATTTGGCTCTACAAGGTGTTCCTCTATTTGCTTATTCAACCATTTTTTGAGCTCTTCCATGACAGGACCAGAATGTTCTTGATGGTAAGCCAACCTCTCTTCCGCAGAAAGATTTTGCTCTTTAGTCTCCTTATCATAATGGTAAACCTTGCCGAGCTCATTAAGCACGTGAGTACATTCATGGGGGAAGAAGAGCTCTATCTCCGTAAACTTCCGTCGCCCATGGGCCAAGCATTTTGCAATGAGGTTTAAAAACTCCTCTGTTAAATTCGCAGCCAAAGCATCACTCATATGGATAATCGGAGCTAAATGGGTAGGCCGTTTCTTTAAAATCTCTGAGAGATTTTCTCCTGCATGCTTTGTGCCACTATAATACAATACGATTTCATAGGGACCCGCTCGCGCATAAATCGTTGTCGTAAACATCCCTTTTCTTTTGCGACTCGGCTCACGCTTATTCGCCCTTATAATCTCCACTATCCTGACAGGGGTATCATCATTATGAATGAGCTCCCCACACGCAGCAACAATTTCTAAAGTCCCTATAAGGGGATACACCGCGTTAGCCACTTGTTCCGCGAGATCCCACTGCGTTGCGTCAGGCAAAGGAAAATCCAACATCTTTTGAAAGTCCTCTTGCCGATAAAAAGGAAAACCACCGTAATACTTTTGTACCGCAAGAATGGACTTAAATCGAAAGTCATACTTGCCGCCTTTGATCTCATCTGGCTCGTCCGCTTTAATAACAAGACCACATAAATTACAACGCAGCTTCTCCACCTCATAGCGCCTCACTTTGGCAATGTTTTGCCCTCTCACACGAATGAATATGCCAGGATCAATGTGATATAATTTTCCCCCGCATGCCTGGGGACAAGGATCCCCTGCCTTTAAAGTCGGATGTTCAATTTCAACTTTTTCTGCATGAGGATAAGCATCAGCTCCAAGCCTCCCATGGCCCTTTACGAGTCTCTTTCTCGTGTTCGCGCGGAGAGAATAAAGTCGGATTGTTTGTTAAGGCTAGAGAGGGTGCTTCTCCTTCAGCGTCACTATCTTCACCCTTTTCAGCCTCTGCTTCCTTTTGTTTTCTCTTCTCTGAGCGAAACCCAAACAACAGGATTTTTAATTTGTGAATGGTGATCTTTCCAGCCTCAAAGGCGCGACGCAACCAGATATTCGTCCTGACCGCTCCTTTAATAAGGCGTTTATCTTCATCGTTAAGCGTATTCTGATCAACACGTAAAAATAAGGTTTCAAGCTCTTCTTCTGTAAGTTCGACAATTTCATGCTCAGTGTTTTTCTTTTTCATACAGTGCTGAGTGTTGTTGATTTTTTCTCTAATAGGCAATGTCAAACACAATATTTCTATAACAATACTTTCTAAATTTTAGAAATCTAGAAATAATTCAAAAAATAAAAGTTTATTTTTAAAAATGCGACTTTTAAAACACAAATATTTCACCATCCAATAATTTTTAATAATCTTAATTGCTAAAAAAGAAAAGAAGTGTCATTTAGAAAATATGAAAAAACCCTCGTTCAAAGAAGCCCTCAGTTTTTTGTTGGAAGCCGTTAGCGGTACACCCAATCTTCCTTTGAGAGCTTTTGATGAGGTCTTTCCTGAACTAGCTCACTTTGGTCAGTGCTATCTCAATATTTCTGATGTTTCTCCTCCCCATCTTAAGGGGCGCTATAGAGTTGCTGACCTCTATTGTCAGGCGCCTTCCTGCAATTGCCATAAAACTTCTCTTCTCTTTATCAATCAGCATCAAGAGGTTGTTGCGACCGTTTCTTATGGTTGGAAATCAAAGACATTTTATCGCAAATGGGGGCTTGATAAAGATATGATCCAATCCTTGACGCATGGCTTTTTGGATCCCTGGGGTCAGCAGTCGGAGCACGCATCTGTTTTTTTAGATGCCTTTCTCTTTACTCTAAAAAAGGATCGAAATTTTATCACCAGCCTCAAACGCCGCTATGCTTTTTTTAAGGAGGCTTTGGAAGACGATCCTTCCTTGATAAAAATTTTCCCTGAGGAGGAATTTCCTGAGAATGTTGTGCCTCTCAAGTCTTTTAAGGGTCGCTAGGATTTTTGAGTAAAAGCAATAACGGCCCCAAGCCTCATGGGGGGATACGAAAAATTTAACTGAGGGCTAATCTTACAGGGAAGAGACGTTATGCGCACGCAGGCCTACCGGAACGACACTTTTTTTTAAAAAGGATGCAAAAGTTTTCACCTTAAAAAGGTAGAAAAATCCTCAATCCTAGTTTTAAAAAATTATATCCATTTTGGAAGTTTATCATAATATCTATCTATTGGTCAGCGCCCTCATATTTTTTTTTAATTACTTATCTTAAACTGATGGATGGTAAGGTCTGTTTACTTGTAGTATATACCAATATACACCTTCTCTTAAATGAAAAATGGCAGTATTTCTACCACAAAAAGATTCATTTCCAATTACAAAAGAAATAAATCTTCTCAACTCCACAAAAAATAAAGTCGTCCAGAGATTTTCTCCTCTTTATGTATTATTTTTTACACATTGTACATGCTTGATGCATTATACTCTCAATTCAACTTAGCATACTATTTTGGTAAGAAAATTGGGCAGCGCCTTAAATGAGGAGAAAATCCATGAGAAAATTGAGAGTTGCTATGCTAATTTTTACTCTATTTTTTGAGCATCCCACACAAGCTCATAAGCTCACGTCAAAACTAGATTCCCCCTCACAAGCAATCAAGGATGGCACAGTTAAAGATAATGCAGCTATTGCAGAGTCTAGCTCAGCTAAGTATTTTCAACTTTTCTCGGATATAGATGAAAGAAAAGATACGGATTTTTCGCCTCAGTTGAATTTCAGAAACTTAAGTAAAGTAGACATTGAACCTATCAACTCTCACAAAGAATTTATTGAAAAAGGGATTGTTGAAAAAGAAGAGAGCGCCTCAATCAAGTTTAAAATACCTGAGCAACCTCTTACGTCGCCCCTTCCGGCAAGACCTGGTACGAAAGTTATTACATCTGAATGGCTCCTTAATCTGCCTCAGCAGAGTTTGGATTCGCCCATTATAAGGTGGCTGAATAACACGCATTTACTTTACGATTCTGCTCCCCTTGAAAATAAGCGCGAACGAACCATAGAATTGCTCAATGTGCATACCGGAGAGTATAGAATATTAGGGAAAGGTTCTGCTCCAAGCCCCTCTCCTGATGGTCAATGGATAGCCTTTACCCAGGGTGAAAAAGAATCCAAACAATTATGGATTATGGATCACAATGGATCAAATCTTAAACAGCTTTCCCACATTAAAGGGGGGCTCAGCGACTATTCCTTTGAGTTTGCTTGGTCGCCTGATTCAAAGCGCATTGCCTTAGTACATCAGCCTTCTTTTCCCTACTGGGAAAAAAAAGACCCCCCTCAAAGCAGGATAGATGTTATTGATGTGACTTCAGGTCACTCTCAGCATATTGCCTCGTTTGATGCCTCGATTCGTTCTCTTTCCTGGCTTCCAAATGGGAAAGAACTTCTTTTTATGAAGGAGCGCGTTTCCCGTTTGTATAATGAAGATGAGGATCGTGAATGGATTCAATCTCTACGTATCCAAGATGCTCATTTATTTACTCTTGCAAAGTTTGGAGGGTTACAACAATCGCTTAGGCCTGTTTCTTCCCCAGATGGGCAATGGATTGCCTTTATGTATGATGCAGATAACCCACAATTTAACTTTATGCCAAGTCTTGGTCTCATCCCTAATGATTCTTCGAACAGTGATACATTACCATCAATGACTCGTTTGACCCATGAGCTAAAGTTATACTCCCCTCGCTGGTCTCACGATGGTCAGCGTATCTACGTCTTAAGGGACTATGGCGCCTATAAACAAATTTATGCGATTGATGCCAAAACAGGAGAGCCGTCGCAAATCACTCAAGACCCTTTGAATATTGAAAGCTATGCTCTTTCTCCTGATGGGA
>JAKBAL010000216.1 GCA_021809225.1 Pseudomonadota bacterium
TATTTTATTTGATGAGATTTCTTGGATGGGAACTAAAGATCCTACTTTTTTGCCTAAGCTAAAGGTTTGGTGGGATTTAGAGTTACAAAAATATCCTAACGTCACTCTTGTGTTATGTGGTTCTGTTTCCACATGGATTGAAGAGAATATTATTCAAAGTACGGCTTTTTTTGGTCGTATCTCTCTTCATCTAACATTAGGAGATCTTTCTCTTCCAGAATCCTATCAGTTTCTAAAAAAGGAAGGGTTTAGTCAATCAACTTATGACACCTTTAAGGTTCTCTCTATCACAGGAGGTGTTCCTTGGTATTTAGAACAAATTAATTCCTCTCAATCTGTTGATGAAAATATTAAACGTCTTTGTTTTGATAAAAATGGGCTTCTTGTAAGGGAATTTGATCTCATTTTTCATGACTTATTTAGCCGTAGAGGAACAATTTACAAAAAAATTATTCACCTTCTCAGTGAAGGAATGCGGGATCTTCTTCAAATACGAACTACCCTTGATTACCCTCCCAGTGGGAGTCTAAGTGATCATTTAAAAGCATTGATTATAAGTGGCTTTGTGACCCAACATTATACCTGGTCTATAAAGACTGGGAATTTAGGACGCCAAAGCTTATATCGCCTCAGCGATAATTATTTAAGGTTTTATCTTAAGTACATAGAACCTAACCTTCCCAAAATTAACAAAAACTCTTATCAGGGGCTCTCCTTAAGAGGACTTCCAGGTTGGGATGCAATGATGGGTTTCCAAGTTGAAACCCTGCTTCTTTCCAATAGACATATGATTTTGAAAGCTTTGAATCTCCCCCCTCAAGACATTGTTGCAGATAACCCTTATTTGCAAAGAAAAACGAACCGCCAAAAAGGATGTCAAATTGATTATTTGATTCAAACACATACGAATAACCTTTTTATATGTGAATTTAAGTTTTCTCGAAGAGAAATAAATTTAGATATCATTGAGTCTGTCCAAAACAAAATTAAAAGGTTTTCTGTTCCTAGAGGTTTTGGAATTAGTCCGGTTCTGCTTCACTTTGGTGGAGTAACAGACGCTATACATAATCAAAAATACTTTTATCGAATTATTGATATTGCAGACTTTTTAGAAGAGCAAAATGACTTCTGAAGACACCAAACTTAAAAATAAGGGAACAAGAAAATGAATAGCCAAAAAAAGCCAAGATTTCATTGAAAAAATAATAGATTTTTTCAAGAGAGACTATACGTACCTACGAAAACCTTTATATGGGCCAAACTATTAAAAAGGGGGGCGGTCTTTTCGAAAATTCTTTTACTTTCAATTTTCTGTTTGTTATTTTTTCACGATCTAAACCAAGTCCAGTTAGAGTCAATCGTAAAAATTGGTGAAGGGGAATAGTCAAGCTTCTCTTCCATCATTGACGATGATTTTTCACCCATCAGAAAATTTGACATGTGAAGTAATTTTTGGCAATTTATTTTTACCTTCAGCTTTTTATTTCTCCATAAATAATCGTGAGCTATTGGTGTTTTTTATTATATAACCCGAGTTGCGTTTAAGAAAGTAGATTAACAGGTTGAAAGGATTAAGGTATTCTCTATTTTGCAAAAAGATAGCGAGATACCTCAATGACCATAGATTATGATACTTTATTCTGCTTTGTCGACGACTTTTGCAAAGGATTTGAGCCTTGGTATAAAAAACAATTGATTTCAGATGGAACGGTCAAGAGAAACCGAGAACATCACCTAAGATTATCAGAAACTCTAACCCTTTTGATAGCCTACCATCAATCAGGGATGAGTTGTTTCAAGTACTTTTATCTCGACCTTTTTAATTCACATCAAAAACTGTTCCCAAAACTCGTTCATTATGCTCGCTTTATTAAACTGATCAAAAGAGCCTTTCCTGCCCTTATTTGTTTATTGAAAAGCCTTGAAGGAGAAGTCACAGAGTACCTTTTTATCGATTCCACGCCTATGGCCGTATGCCACAACTTACGAGAGAAGAGGCACAAAACTTTCAAAGAATTAGCCGCTAAAGGAAAGACCTCTACGGGATGGTTTTTCGGAATGAAGCTTCACATGATTTTTAACACCAAGGGGGAAATTATCCGCCTTACCATTACACCCGGTAATGTGAATGACAGAACTCCAGTCCCTCATATGGTTGAAAACCTTACGGCTACGCTCATAGGAGATAAAGGGTATCTTTTGCGCATTCCGCTGAAAGTTGCCATTGATTCCGCTCCAAAGTTGCCGGCGATTACGACCAAAGTTGCCGTTTTTATCGGAGCGTTAGCGACGTAAAAATTATCTCTTTAATGCCTCCTAAAATGCAAGCATATTTTCGTAATATTTTTCATTTACGAAGGTTCTCCTTTCTGTGGTTTTTTAGGAGGGCTATTTTTTCGTGTTGAGGGTTGTTCTAGCTCCTCCTCTTGAGACTGCCCCAAAGGGTTTATCTCATTTAATTTGCTTTTTTTCTTACGCATAGATTCTCCTTTCAATTCAAGCTTATGAGCGTTATGAATCAAGCGGTCCAAGATCGCATCTGCAAGAGTAGGGTCTCCGATGAAGTCATACCAATGCTTAAGAGGAAGTTGACTCGTGACAATCGTTGAGGCCTGCTGATGCCTATCATCTAGAATTTCTAGAAGGTCACGCCTATGTCCCCCATCCATAGGGCTGATTCCCCAATCGTCCAAGATGAGAACTTGGCTTTTTGACAGTTGCTGAATCAGCTTTAAATACCTCCCATCTCCTTTTGCTACAGCAAGCTCCTGAAACAAACGAGGACATCTCACATAACGAACTGTAAATCCTTCAAGGCAGGCTTTATGGCCTAAAGCTGATGCAATGAAACTTTTGCCTGTCCCCGTTGGCCCCACCAATAAAATATTTTGATGTTCCCTTATCCATTGACAGGAAGATAAAGTTTGCATAACAGCTTTCGAGAGACCCCGACTAGGCTCATAATCAAGATCTTCCATAGAAGCAGTTTGTCTTAAGTTAGCGTTTTTTAAGCGATTTTTAATGCGATTGTTTTCACGAAGCCACCACTCTCGGTCAATCATCAAAGAAATCCTATCTTCAAAGCTAAGAGACTGCATATCGGGTTGCTGAAGTTGCTCTTGCAAGGACTCTAGCATACCGTGGCACCGGAGTTGGCGTAATTTATCGAGTAGGGGGTGTGTTAACATAATAATCTCCTATAAATTAGTTGTAGTAATGAGACCCACGAACATTTCTATGTACAGTGGGAGAGGTAGGTTGAGGGTCAGCCGCCGGAAGGGGCTGCTGGTCCAATCCTTGTTTGAGGATGGATTCGATGCTCTGATAACGCATCGCTCCTATGACGAGCGCTCTTTTAGCTGCGTTTTCTAAGCGATTTGTGCCATAGCTTTTACCTAAGCGTAAAATCCCCAAACAAGCACGAAAGCCCTGCTCAGGCATGGCTCTTGATTGCATAACAGACTCAATGAGTTTTTCAGTAGATGGTCCTATCTTTTTAGCCCAATTTAATAGCCGCTCCGGGGTCCACTCAACATGGGCTTGGTGAGCTTTTGGCATGTGCTCCCTGACTGTTGTATGTCCTGGGCGGAAAGACCTGAGATGGGAAGCGATTCTCTGATTTTGGTAAAAACATTCAACCGTTGTCCTGGTAATCCGTAGGGTTAGCACTTCTTTAATGTAGGTATAGGGAACACTATAAAAATGTTTCTCAAAAGCAACATGATAGTCAATGTTTACCTTTGCCTTTTTCCACTCTGCGTATTGATATCTCGTTTTTGGGAGTGGCTTTAAAGCAGGTTTATCGACAAGTAAAAATTGAGATCGCCGGGAACCTAAGAGATCCTGAAAAGGCCTTTGATTATAGGCTTCTCTCAATGGGTCAATAGCTTTGTTTATGTCAGAAACACTAAAAAAAGTATGGTGACGCAAAGGAGCTAAGATGCGACGCTGTATACCTTGGACACCTACTTCCGCCTTAGATTTATCTTTTGGCGAATTCGCCCGTGCTGGGATAATTGTCATTGTGTAGTGGCACGCAAAATCTTGATAAGTTATATTGATATCAGGATCATAGTAATGGGCTTTTGTTACTCCTGCTTTGAGATTATCAGGGACTACAGCGCTTGGAACCCCTCCGATAAATTCGAGGGCCCTAACATGTGCCTCAATCCAACAAGGTAAACTCTGGCTCTCACAAGCTTCAACATATGTATAATTTGAAGCTCCTAGAACAGCGACAAAAATTTCTGCATTATAAACTTCTCCTGTAAGTTTATCCACCCAGGGAACTGTAAGACCAGAGAAGTCAACAAAGAGTTTCTCTCCAGCTTTGTGGGTCTGACGCATCGTAGGATGCAGTTTGCTCTTGAAAGTACGATAAAGGTCGCAGAATCTAGAGTACTGGTACCCATGGGGGTAAACCTCTTTATACTCTTCCCACAAAAGCATAAGGGTTACCCCTTTCTTCTTCAACTCCTGATGGACACTTAACCAATCTGGATGAGGGACTTGAAGAGCTTGGGCGACATCTTTAAAAAGACGTCGCTCCAATTCAATATCATCCATCTCTTCTGGCAAAGGCCAGCCTAAACCTGCCTTTTCAGCGCGTTTTATATACTTGCGAACACATTCTCGGGAAAGATTGCAGCTTATTCCTATTTGGCCATTGCTGAGGGAATGTGTATGTTTCAGCCTTAAAACTTCTCTAATTTTTCTCATTGTTGTTCGCTCCATTGTCATGGAAAACCCTCCTTCTTTCTTGTGGGAAAGAAAAAGAGTAGCCCAAACTTAAGGGTTAACGTGGTCGCGAACACTTTTGATCAAGCAGCAACTTTAATCGTAATCACTGCCCATTTTCATCGTAATGAGCGTTAGCGTATCATAGTTTCTGTAAATTGGATTTAAGGCGATAAGAGCGTAAATCATTTTCTGATCTTCACCAAACAAAGGAGAAAGAAAATGATTTACATGAAGGATAATAACGAGCTGAACTCAGT
>JAKBAL010000217.1 GCA_021809225.1 Pseudomonadota bacterium
TCTCAAACGAGCCCCTGATTTGCCGGAATGGATTCCCCCCTCCCAGAGAGGAGAGGAATGGCCCTCCTGGCGGGAAGCTCTCGAAAAGGCCCATACTCCCCAGAATGAGGGAGACCTCCAACCCCATCATCCCGCACGGGAAAGGCTTGCCTTTGATGAGCTTTTTGCAGATCAGTTAGCGCTGGGCCTTGTGCGCAGAATTCAGCAACCGGGAAAGTCTATCGTTTCTCAAGGGGCTTTAAAGAAAAAGATTTTAGAGGCTTTTGGCCACCCCTTAACGCCAGGTCAAGCACAAGCCTTAAAAGAAATTGAAAATGGCTTGGCGTCTCCCTCTCGTATGATCCGTCTTCTTCAAGGAGATGTGGGATCGGGAAAAACTTTAGTGGCCTTTTTGGCGATTGCTCATGCACTTGAGGCTGGTTTTCAAGCGGCTTTCCTTGCTCCAACGGAAATTCTCGCGAACCAACATGCTCAAACTCTGACAGCTTTGGGGGCGCAAGTTGGAATTGAAGTAGCCCTTCTCACGAGTCGACAAAAGAAGAAGGCTTCTCTTTACGAGGGGCTTGCCAACGGTAAGATCCACCTTATTGTTGGAACCCATGCCCTTCTGCAAGAGGCGGTGCAGTTTTCAAAGTTGGGCTTTGTTGTTATTGATGAACAACATCGTTTTGGAGTGGAACAGCGTTTAAACTTAACAGCAAAAGGAGAAGCGGTTGATGTTTTGGTTATGACGGCAACCCCCATCCCGCGCACCTTACGTTTAACCGCTTATGGTGATTTAGAGGTTTCCCGTATTCCTGATAAGCCTATTGGTCGTAAGCCTATTCAAACGCGCGTTTTAGGGTTGAACCGCCTTGAAGAGGTATGTGAAGGTCTCAAACGTTTTATGGTTCATGGGCATAAAATTTATTGGGTATGCCCCCTTGTGGAAGAGTCGGAAGTTCTGGACTTAGCTGCTGCAAAGGAACGCTATACCCATCTTAAAGCCCTTCTAGGGGAAGATAAAGTGGGGCTTGTTTATGGCAAACAAAAGAGTGATGAAAAAGAAGCTGTCATGGCGGCTTTTAAGGAAGGGCCGTGTCAGGTTTTAGTGGCGACAACCGTCATTGAGGTTGGAATTGATATAAAGACGGCAAATGTTATGATCATAGAGCATGCTGAGCGTTTCGGCTTGGCCCAACTTCACCAGCTACGAGGGCGAGTGGGGAGAGGGGACATGGATGCTCATTGTCTCCTTCTTTATGGATTTGCTCTCTCAGAGATTGGTAAAAGGCGCCTTCAGGTGATGCGTGAGACAAATGATGGCTTTCGGATTGCGGAAGAAGATTTGGCTTTGCGGGGAGGGGGGGATGTGTTGGGAACAAAACAAAGCGGGTTACCCTCCTATAAGCTTGCCGATCCTCTGACCTGTGGTCCTCTTCTTGAAAAAGCGTATGAAGCAGCGCAAGCTTTATTAAAAGAGGATCCCCGCCTCCAATCGCCTCAAGGTCAAAGAGCACGACTTCTACTCTATCTTTTTGGTCAAGAGGAAGTTATTCATACATTAGCATCAGGGTAGTTATTTTTTGTGAGGTAAAAATGGTTACGGTTTTTACATGTCAGGGGGAAGATATCCCCCTTAAATATAAGCCAAGTCAAAGAGCAAAACGGCTTTCTTTGCGTCTATCTCCCAAAGATGTCTCACTTGTGTTAACGGTTCCTCCGCGGACAACACATTCTCAAATCATCTCGTTTCTTAGCCGGTGTACGCCATGGGTGGAGAATCAGCTCAAAAAGGTTGCAAAAACCATCTCCATCAAACCAGGGGAAAAGGTCTCTCTTCATGGAACAATGTTTGAGTGTACGGTGGATCCCTTGCGTCGAAAGCCAGCCCTTTGTCAAGCCACACAGACCCTTCGTTTGCCTCCACGATGCGGACAAAAAGATATTCATGATGTCTTTAAGAAAATGGCGATAGAAACACTGACACCTTATGTGGAAAAGGCGGCCATGGTTCTGGGTCAACGGATAGAAAAAGTATCTATCAGGGATACAAAATCCCGTTGGGGGAGTTGTTCAACAAGTAAAACAATTTCTCTGAGCTGGAGGCTGATTCTCGCCCCACCTGAAGTCGCTTATTACGTTTGCATTCACGAGGCCGCCCACCTTCTTCATATGAATCACAGTCCAGCTTTTTGGAAAGTGGTAGGAGGGCTGTGCCCCGAGTATAAGTCCTGTCAAAAGTGGCTTAAGGCCCATGGGCCATCTCTTATGAGGGTGTGAGACGCTAAATACCTAATGTGTTATTTACTTCTTTCAAGTAAGCTGGGATAAAATTTTCTGAAGTTTATCTATTTTTATTTGACATAAAATTAGTAAATAGCTATAAGATATGTATTGTGTGTTTACAATTTTTGGAGTTTTATGATGTTAAATTTTTACAATAACCAATCCTGCAAAAACAAACAAATTCAAGGTATTTCTCAAAACGGATTAGGGAAATCAACTAACCATGAATGCATGATTTTTGAGAAAACATCAAATAAAAGATTAAAATCTGCGATGTTCTTTTCCAGTTATTTGTTTGTTTTGATAGCCACTACTTCCTTATTTTCGATGCAAGCTCGAGCAATGGAAGAGGACCCGTCAGAGGGGATGAGTAGATTAAGAATAGGTTCAAAACTTGATAATTCTATCCCTTCGGCTGAAGAGTTAGGTGATATGTTTGTTGTTCATATGACGCCTGCACTTCCTATGAATAACTTTCTTTGGCCCATGCCAAAATTGAGAGGACAAAAGCCTGATGATTCCGGCGCATTGCCACAATGTCGGACAACTGTCCACTTTACTCCTTTCAGCGTAGTTGGAGATCATACGTCTGGAAAATGGGATCAGTGTCGTTATGCAATACTTATGCAAGTTAAAGAGATTGATCCTCATGGAGTAGGGGCTGAGGATATTTATAAAGTTGGTCAAGTTAACTTTACAGAAAATACTATAATTGTGGCTCCTGAGGAAGAAAGAAAGTCTCTAAAAAGATCCCGTAATCAATCTGGGTTTAAAGGAAAGTATTATAGTTATGGAGAGCTTCCTGAAGCTGAAAAAGAAGCTTTGGAAAAATCTCGTGAGCAATCTGGGTTTAAAGGGAAGTATTGTGGAGAAAATTTGTCTCATGCAGTGAACAACTTACTAAAACAAAAAAATAAAATTCATTTCGAAATAGCTCCCCCCGTTGAAACTATATCGTTGGATGAAACCACAGTGGAAAATCTGATAAATTACATTTCTTTAAGTGTAGCAAACGCAATCATAGAAAAAAAAGAAAATAAAAATTATCTGGTTTATTCCAAGCTTAGGGGGTTGATTGATGAGCTTGAAAAAAGGAGCGTGGATACTCAGACACAAGGTGGAATCGTGGATAGTCATTTAAAATCTGGACAAAAAATGCACATCGTACCTGAAAACCAGGAAAGCATTTATGAACTGCTGCAACAACTCCTTAATAGCTTTGATCACCCAGATTACCAGCAACTTCAAATAGGTAATAATACAATCCCAGCTAAGGATTTTTTTAGATCCTGGAGAGAGGAAAACCGATTTTATGGACCTCATGTTGAATCATTCCCGGGACGAATAGAATTAGCGTTCCAACAAGCTTTAGCCCCTATTTATAATAGTTACGTAAATAAGACTTCACCCAAAGCAGAAACGGATTGGGGTTATGCTGCTTATAAGGCTCAGGTAAACGGGCTCATTACTTCTTTTAAAGCTGAAAGAAGTTTCAAAAGAATGTCAAAAACTGATAAACAAGCTTTTGAAACTTGGGTACAAAGTAAAAACATATGGTTTGGATTTGTAGATATGATTCTCGCTGGTCATCTTAATCGTCCAGGAGGATATGAAACCTATATGGAAAAAGTACTTATTAAGCGAATAAGAAAAATTGATCCGCGCTTTAAAGCTTCCACGGAAGATTCACCGGAAAAATATGGAAAAATATAATTAAATCCAAAACCTTTTTTGAGCGGAGAAGATAGATCTATCTCCGCTCATTGGCTTGTGAAGTCCTTTTAAAACCAATACTTAACCCCTGCTGCAAAAGCCGTAGAGGCGTCATGAACTCCATTGAACGTTCCAAACACTCCTGAACGGTGATGATACCGCAAAACAAAGGCCCATTGAGGGTAGCAGGGAGACGAGAATGTTGCCTCAGCCATGACATAATTGAGTACTTTAGCTGTATCATTCCCCCGTCTTTTAACCTCGAGTTTGGGTGTTTGTGTGGCAATACTTATTCCATCACCAATAGCTAAAGTCGTTGGGAGCCTTTTGTTCCAAGGGAATTCTTTCCAACGGACAATAATGGCAATGGGATCAAATTCAAAATGTTTTTGATCTCCGAAGTGCTGTACGACGTTGGTTTCGACTTCAAAACCAAGACGTTTATCCATAAAAGTTCCTAATTCCTTAGAAATAGCAAACGCTACTATTCCCGAATTCCCAAAATCAATATCACGAATAATTTTGCTGGAGGTTTGAGAGGTCAAAGGGCCGCTGTAAAGTGTGCCCGCCCATCCTTGTTCCCACCATGACAATTTTTGATGGCAGCATTTTGAAGCCAAAGCACCTTGGCTCATCAATAAGCATAATATCCCGAGAACATACCGCATTTGTTTTCATCCCTTTTTATTGCTGTGGTACGGAAATTCCTTTTCTTTGAGAGTCAAATAGCAAGCTTCTTGGATTTTCATCAAGTTTTTCGAACAATTTTGTCGCGGTTGTGACCATTTCTCGTGTTTCACTTAAAGTTTGAAGAAGTTCATAGGAACCTGTTTGCGTCAATGTATCGAGCGCCCCCCGGTTATCCCTTACAAAACTATCAATAGCATCAACTGCTGAATCGACTTTCGTTAACGTTTTTTCAGTCGAACGTCCCAAAATTTCTAATTCTTTATTAAAGGTTTGCATAGCTTTTCTTGAATCTAAAATCAAACCCTTGAAAGGTTCAGAG
>JAKBAL010000218.1 GCA_021809225.1 Pseudomonadota bacterium
AACGCTCATACGCATAAGAGAAACCTTTGGCAAAGGCATCATGAGTTGAATTTCATAACAAAAAAGTCCCATAAGGAAAGAAGCGAGAATAAGACGTGGTAAAATCCTTTTTAAGCGCTCATCAAAAATAATCCATTCTTTTCGCAAAAGAAGAATCCCTAAGACCGTAGCATTAACCCAAGCGGATATGGCGGTTGATAGGGCGAGCCCAACATAACTGAAAGGGCCAATCAAAAGACAATTTAAGATAAAGTTTAAACCAACCGCAGCAATGGCAACTTTCATCGGTGTTTTGGTGTCCTGGCGTGCAAAAAATTGGGTCTGGAAAATTTTTACAAGAACATAAGCTGGAAGTCCTATAGAAAAAGCAGAGAGTGTATAACCCGTTGCTTGAGCATCTTGACTTGTAAATGCTCCTCTCTCAAATAAAAGAGCAACCAGAGGAGTTCCTAATATAATAAGCCCAACTGCCGCTGGCAAAGTAACAGCGAGAGCAAATTCAAGAGCTCTATTTTGAGTATAATTAGCTTCTTTAAAATGATGAGATTTAATGTGCTTGATAAGTTCAGGCAATAGAGCCGTACTCACTGCAATACCAACCAATCCTAGGGGAAGTTGGTTAAGCCGATCCGCATAAAAAAGATAAGAGACTGAACCAGGCGAAAGCCAAGAAGCAAAAACCCCATCCATCAAAAGGTTAAGTTGAAAAACGCCAGCACTAATGGCCCCTGGGATTCCTAAAAAAAGTAGCTTCTTAGCCTCAGGTGAAAATTGAGGATAAGAAAGCCTCATTCCCATCCCTTGGAAGTAACAAGAAACCCAGAGCCAAGCTAATTGAAAAATTCCAGCAAAAAAAACAGCCCAAGCGAGACCTTCCCCCGGTGAGAGCCATTCGCAAAAAATCATAAAAAGAGCGACACTCATCGTTAAATTTAAAATAATAGGAGTGCCTGCAGGGGCTGCAAATTTTCCCATTGAATTCAGAATTCCACTCAAAAGAGAAGCCAAAGAAATAAAAAGAATGTAGGGAAATGTAATCCGAGAGAGGGTAACCGCAAGATCAAATCGTTCGGGTGTGGCTTCAAATCCAGGTGCAAACAAAAAAACGGCCCAGGGCATAAGAGGTTCAAAAAGAAGAACAAAACCAGCCAAACTAAAAAGCAGAAGAGCAAAGATTTTTTCTCCGTAAAGACGAGCCGCAAGGGGACCAGATGAAACGAGAACTCCAGAAAAAAGAGGAATAAAAGCAGCGTTAAAAGCTCCCTCAGCAAAAAATCGCCGAAAGAAATTAGGAAGTTTAAAGGCCACAAAAAATGCATCCGTCAGGCCACTAACCCCTAAAATACCTGCAATAAGGGCATCGCGAATAAATCCGGTCACACGGCTTAAAAAAGTAAATCCCCCAACAGTAACAATCGATCTATAAAGATGCATCGTGCTTTCAACTCTATTTAGAGAGATAAGATATAAGGCCTTAGAAGAACCGTCAATGGAAGGATTATCTCCTTTTAAAACTGACTTTTAATCTGCATGACAGAAAAATTCAGATCTCAAATAAAAAAATTTATATTACTGTTAAGAAAGTTTAACATTTGTTAACTATTCAATGTCAAAATATAATCAGTAAAGAGGAGGAATATTATGAAATATCATTCAGCTCCCGATCTTTGGAACAATCTTAACGGTTACAAGCTTACAACCGTAGAAATTCTTTATTATCTACCAGACTATCCCGAAGTTCTTCAAACCTTTATTTGGCAAAATTTGGATCATTCTCCAGACTTTCCATGCTTACATTCTTTTCTCTTATTTTGGGAAAAAAATATCGAAGGACGTCTTTTCAGTGTCAAAGTCAGTCAAGGTGAAAATAGTAGAAGCCGTGAAATTAGGCTTATGAAGGACGAGTTCATTTTCCATTAAGCCCTATCAACTTTCCCCTCTGAGAGAATTCACAAAAGGAGCAAGCCCTACCTGACGCCGCCTTTTCAACCTTTCGGCTTGAAGAATTGATCTGACAGCTTGTATGCTTTCTGAAAGGTTTTGATTGATAATAATGTAATCATATTCTGCCCAATGACTGATTTCATCAGCAGCCTTATCCATTCGTATACAAACGGTTTCATCAGAGTCTTCCCCCCTGTTGCGTAAACGCGTTTCTAAAGTCTTTACCGTTGGAGGCAATAGAAAAACACTCACTAAATCATTCATTGAAATCTGTTTGAGTTGCTGTGTTCCTTGCCAATCAATATCAAATAATACGTCTGTACCCGCGGCAAGCAACTTTTCAATAGATGCTTTAGGTGTTCCATAGTGGTACCCATACACATAGGCATGCTCAAGAAGCTGTTTCGCGTCTACCATTTGGGTAAAGGTTTCCTCATCCACAAAATAATAATCGAGTCCTTCTTTTTCTGATTCACGTTTAGGACGCGTTGTCACTGAAATTGAAAGCTCTAGGGCTTTCTCGTGAACTAAGACTTCTTTTGCCAAAGTTGTTTTTCCAGCACCTGAGGGTGAAGAAAGGACAAGCATAAAACCACGACGTTTAATCGTATCAAAAATAACCTCTTTTATCATCATCTTTGCATACCTTTAAAAACTTCTTTATACTAGTTTTCTTATATGAGAAGATCCTATGATGACAGTTCGAATTTATCAACCGTGTAAAACGGCAATGCAATCGGGGAAAAGCCAAACAAAGTCTTGGATCGTTGAATTTGAAACAAAAGATCCTAAGGTGGCAGAGCCCCTGATGGGATGGGTCTCGTCTCGCGATATGACTCAAGAACTTCGTCTTACCTTTTCTTGTTTAGAAGACGCTATCCGTTTCGCAAAAAGAAAGGGTTTACGATATACAATATCTAATCCCACAAGAGTTTCCCTTATTCCTAAATCCTATGGGATCAACTTTACCTGTCCGCGATTACGAGGACGCTAAATTCCTTGCACTCAGAAAAAATCAGGTGTATATCAACCCCAGAGAGCAAGGATTACCTAGTCTGAAATGGGCGTATAGCTCAGCGGGAGAGCACTACGTTGACATCGTAGGGGTCACTGGTTCAAATCCAGTTATGCCCACCATTTCTTTCTGATGAATTAATCTTTCAGAGTCAATTATCTCTTAATATCCAGCCACCACCCAGCACACGATTCTCCTCATAAAACACACACGCTTGACCTGCAGCAACACCGTATTCTGCATTCGAGAAAACAACTCGCGCATGATCTCCCTCCTCTAGATAAACATCTGCGAGCACAGGAGGACGGGTCGAACGAACTTTAACCTCACAACGAAGGGGGAATTGACCTGTTTCTCCCAACCAATTCACGTCTTTAACTCTAATTTCTGTACGAGCTAAAGCTGCATAAGGTCCAACAATAACCTGATGTTTTTCAGGATTCAAACGAATGACATAAAGAGGATCACCTCCTCCAATCCCAAGACCTTTTCTCTGACCAATCGTATAATTGATAATCCCTTTATGTCTGCCTAAAACCTGCCCATCCACATGAACAATATCTCCCTCTTCTAGAGATCCTGGACGAAGTTTTTCAAGAACGCTGACATAAGATCCATTGGGAACAAAGCAAATATCTTGACTATCGGGCTTTTCAGCAATCTCAAGACCAAACCGAGCTGCATGCTTGCGCGTATCTATTTTAGGCATTCCTCCTAAGGGAAAATGCAAAAAATCTAGCTGAGCTTGAGTTGTTGCAAAGAGGAAATAACTCTGATCACGTGTAAGATCAACGGCTCGATGAAGCTCAGCTTTGTTATGCTTCATCACACGTTGTACATAGTGGCCGGTTATCAGGGCCTTTGCATTTAAATCACGGGCCGTTGTGAGAAGATCTTTAAATTTCACCTGTTGATTGCAACGAACACACGGAATGGGGGTTTCCCCCTTTAAATAACTATCGGCAAAATCCTCAATCACTGCTTGGCTAAAGCGCGACTCATAATCCAGAACATAATGGGGAATTTTCAATTTATCACATACTTGACGTGCATCGTAAATATCTTGACCTGCACAGCAGGCTCCTTTTTTGCTTAAAGCCATACCGTGATCATAAAGCTGTAAAGTCATACCAATAACCTCAAATCCAGCTTCAACCATAAGGGCTGCAGCGACAGAGCTATCAACACCTCCAGACATGGCTACAACAATACGTGTTTCTTTGGGCAGTTTTTCAAAAAAAAGATTCATCGACAACATACTCATTCTTTATTTGTGATATTTATGCAACTTTTTAACCTGTTGATCAAGTATTAACTCACTCTTCTCCATAGCCACCTGGCAGAGTTCTGCGTGCTCTAATGATTGTTTCGGGGCTCAAAGAAGTTGTATTGCAAAAGCCAAGGAGGACCGTGTCATCTCCTAAAATAGCATCTAACACTCCACCTAAAAGATCTGGTTCACGTACACGTTTTTTAAGCTCATGAGGTGTAAGGCCCGAATTTAATAAAAATTGAGCCAGACGTTCATCATCTCTTGCTATAAAAGACAAAGCTTGAAGAGCAATTGTTTCAGCTTGTTCTCTTTTCATGGTTAAAGTCCTTCTTTATTCATTATAATTTGACGCGCTTTTTCTAAGCAATTCTCTAGCTCTTTACGAATTTGATGTTCACTCATCTCAACATGAGCCGCTTCTAAATCTCTAAGAATCTTATGAACAAGATCATTTTCATGAGACTTTTGAATTTCAATGGTAATGATTTCTTCCGCATAACGGTTTGCTCTTTCCTCAAAATACCCTAAAAAAGGAGCCACCCATAAACCCAATAAATGATTACGTTTTATCTTAATTCGAAAGGCAAGTTCTTCATCATGAAGGTATTTTGCTTCAAATCCTTTTTCACGTCGATTAAAACCATTCATGAATATCCCTGTTTTTTATAATTTTTATTTCTTTGTGCATTTTACATCACTTCAAGGTAGGATCAATATCTAGAAAAATGATAAGGAAAGAATCAAAATATGGGT
>JAKBAL010000219.1 GCA_021809225.1 Pseudomonadota bacterium
CGAATTGGTCTTCACCCCGTTTGGGTCCTTTTTGCTCTTTTAGCGGGAGGCGTCCTTTACGGATTTGTGGGGATTTTATTTGCCCTTCCTGTCGCTGCATCTCTCGGTGTTATTGTCCGATATGGGCTTGAACTTTATCTCAAAAGCCCCTATTACCTTGGACGATCTTCTCCGCTTCAGAAAAAATCTCGTGAAACAGCTAATCCTGCCTCTTGAACTTCCACCTGCTTTTGATGACAAAGACTTTATTGTCTCTCATTCTAATGAAGAAGCTTATCTGTGGCTCATGCGTTGGCCAAAATGGCCCAATCGCTGCTTTGCCATTTATGGAGAAGAGGGATGTGGAAAAACTCACCTTTCTAATATCTGGAAAATGAAAACAAAAGCTAAATTCCTTAGCAGCCAAGATTTTAATACTATAGATTTAGAAATACTCTTTGAAAAACAAAATTTATTTATTTTTGACAACGCTCATCTTATTGAAAACGAAGAAAAATTCTTTCATTTTTATAATTACCTTATTGACTCTCAAGGCGGGTTACTGCTTTTGTCACGAACGCCCCCAGCCCATTGGGAGAGAAAGCTACCAGACTTGCGCTCCCGTCTTAACGCCATTCCTGCTTTGAAAATTCACCCTCCCGATGAAGCTTTACTCTTTCAAGTTATTCAAAAGCTTTTTAACGATTTTCAACTCCATGTCGATGAGGTTGTTATTAGCTTTCTCCTTAAACATATGGAAAGGTCGTTTGAGAAGGCTCGCTTCTGGGTTGAAACATTAAATATGCATGCTTTAACTCAAAATCGAGGCGTTACAATTCCTTTGGTGCGGGAGCTGTTATTGAAGGAAGCTTCGGTTGAAAAACATCAATAATCTCCCCACTCCACCACTCTAAATCATTCCATTTTTCAAAAGGAAACTGGAAACCAATAAGCGTTGCGGGCGTAACACCTTCCATAAGAACCTCAGGATATACTTTGGTAAATTTCAGAGCAGCAAAAGCAATACCTGGATTGTGGCCAATATAAAGCACTCTGGTTCTTTCATCGGCAACACGTTTGAGATAATCAAGAATTTTATCTTCTGGAGAGTTGTAAAAATCTTCTGAAATTTCAAGTGCGTCCGTTCCAACGACTGGTCTCAAAGGCTCGAGTGTTTCTTGAGTTCTTAAGGCTGCCGAACACATTACAAAGTCAAAAGTGATTTGTTTTTTTTGAAGATATTCAGCGACGAGTTCAGCTTCTTCTCGCCCTCTCTCATCTAAAGGACGATCAAAATCAGAAAGGCCATAATCACGTGGCTCTGCGTGAGCGTGACGAAGAAGATAAAGTATTTTCATGCTTTTATTCTAACAAAAATTTCTCTACTTTGGAACCCCTAGGCAGTATCATGGGTAGCTCTAATCACATTTTAATATTTCTAAGTATTAAACTATTATTCTAGGTAACGAGAAAAAACAACACGATGAGGAATCAAAAATTTAAATGAGCATGCAACTTGACCTCCGGCTCGAATCCGACTCCACATTTGTTATCGATTTAAAACTGTGCCAGGTACGTCTTAGCCATAATGCAGCCTTTCCATGGATCTTTCTTATACCAAAACCAAAAAAACTCATTGAAATAATTGATTTAAATCCAACAGACCAATGTTTACTTATGGAAGAAATTTCTCGTGCCAGTCACGTCATGAAGTCACTTTTCCACCCGATAAAACTTAATGTGGCCAGCCTTGGGAATGTTGTTCCTCAACTCCATATTCATGTCGTCGCTCGCTATGAAAAAGACCCTGCTTGGCCAAATCCCATATGGAACAGTGGCATAAGAATGACTTATGAGCCCAGTGCCAAGGCTGAACGAATAGTCCAGCTTCGGGAAAATTTTTTAATCTCCAACTCATCTGCATGAGAATTCCTCGCCTTTGCTCACAATCCAAAAGAAACATTCAAGAGAGGTTATTGAAGTTATTTTCCCCTTGTGGAGAGTCATATATGTTCGTATGGATTTGGATAGAGAAAGAGTAGGATTTTATGCAAGGATTTTGTGTCGCACCATTTGTTGAAGGATGTGGAACAGGTGCAGGGTTAATTGTTGCTATTGGTGCGCAAAATGCCTTTGTTCTGAAGCAAGGGATTTTGAAGAATTACGTTTTCATAACGACATTCGTCTGTGCTTTCGTTGATGCAGTATTGATCAGCGTGGGAGTAGGAGGATTTGGAGCAATATTGACGTCAAACTTGATGCTTTTAACCATAGCAAGATGGGGAGGGGCGGCTTTTTTGGCTTATTATGGGTTTCGGTCCTTTCGTGCTGTTTTTAAGTCTGAGTCCCTTAAGCTTGCGTCAGGTCAAATGCGCCCTGATTTAAAAATGACGCTTGGAACAGTCTTAGCCTTGAGCCTTTTAAATCCCCATGTTTATTTAGATACAGTTGTTCTTTTGGGCAGTATTGGCGCACAATTCCCCACTTCAGAGCGTCTTTTCTTTGCTTTAGGAGCTATGCTCGCTTCTTTTGTCTGGTTCTTTGGGTTGGGCTATGGTGCGTCTTATTTAGCACCGCTCTTTAAAAAACAAATTTCTTGGAAAATTCTTGACTTTTTAGTCGGTTGCGTGATGTGGGCCATCGCTCTTTCTTTGATCTTATGGACGCAAAACTGTATATGTCATTCAACTTGAGGTTTTTCTGTTGAGGAAAGGGTTATTTGTTCCAGGGCTTCTTTTAACATTTCTGCCAATTTGAATGCAGACCCTCTTCCCATATAACGCACAACCATCGTTTTTGGATTTTCTTCCATCTTATGCTGGTGGAGGGAGACAATAAAAATATTGTGCTTAAGAAGCGTCTTTAGGACATTTTGGGCTTCTTCCTCTTTCATGGCAATATTTCCTAATATCGCAGCTTCCCTATCTGTTCCTACGAATGCGGCCCACGTTTCTCTTTCCCACGTAAGTTTATATACACCATCCTTCAGATTTCCCTTCTTACCCAAAAGCTCTTCAATATAATTTGGATTAAGAGTGGATTTAGCAGAATTAATGATCACAGGAGGTCTGGCCCATATAGTGTTGGTATTTGATTTTTTTATGATGTTAAAAATTGTTCCAACAGCCATTGCGAGATCTTTAATAGGGCCTTTCCCTTCCATATGCATCTGCATGATTCGGGGGTTATCCCATAAAGAATGATGGTAGAGAGCTGTAATATTGAGCCCATTCTCAAGAGCTTCTTTCATGACCAGATTAATTTGATCCTCAAATAAGACGACATCTCCTATAACTTCACCTGTTGAACCAAGGGTCTTAAAAGTGGCACAAGACACGAGTCCTAAGCCAGGTGTTAATTTGATACCTGCAGCGCTCACGTTAATATCTGTTCGAGGGATGGAAATTTCAAATTCATTTGACTCTTCATCCAGCACCCCCTTAGCACCTACTAAAGCTTCAATTTGATGTGTGTCGAAAACGGAAGAGTCGTCCGATTCAGCATAAAGGGGTGTTGTGATACAAAAACAGATGATTAAAAGGATGATTATTTTATTCATTCTTTCCTTCTTTCCTTGAGGGATCTTGGCTTATATCACGAAATACGCAGAGTTGTTAATTTTTTGAGGGAGAGGTTTCGAAATTTAGTTGACGTAAAAATAAAGACCCCCTGTACATTTTCTTCTTGAAAATGAACTCATCCTGGCTATGATAGCCCAGCGGATAGAAAATGCGGGCGTAGCTCAGGGGTAGAGCACAACCTTGCCAAGGTTGGGGTCGAGGGTTCAAATCCCTTCGCCCGCTCCAGTCCAGTATTCAGTGTAGCAGTGTAAGCGGATAGTCAAGTGGAGCTAAGATGCTTCGTATTCTAGGTTTATCTGTTATACTGCTATATAGTTACACTGCGAGGGGAGCATGTCTGAAAAAGACCGTAAGCAAGAAGAACACAAGCATGAAATTTTGGATCAAATTGCCAAGAAAATACAGCTGCAAGTTCCCTCCAAACTCAAGAAGATAGCACAAACTTTTGCCGAAATATTTTATGCCAATGTATCTTTAGAGGATTTAACTGAAACCTCTTTGGACTCTTTAGTCACGGCTGTTTATGAAATGTGGGACTTTAGCCTGAACAGAGCACCAGGAGAAACCAAGATCCGCGCTTTCGTGGTAAAAAGGGGAGTTGAAGGCAATTTCATTTCCCAAACCACAGTCGAAATTGTTAATGCTAACATGCCTTTTCTTGTGGATTCGGTTACAAGCGCTATCAATAGCTTAGGATACTCGATCCATCTTGTGATTCACCCTGTGATGCAAGTCGAACGAGATGAAGCTCATATGCTCCAAAGCATTATTCAACGTACCACAGAAAAAGAAAAAGGGAAGTATGAGTCCTTTATTCATTGTGAAATTCTGGAACCCTCCTCTCCTGAGAAGCTTAAGGCTCTTGAGGAAGAGGTTGCTCGAGCCCTAACGGATACTAAATCTGCTGTTGAAGATTGGATGCTAATACGAAAACGTCTTCAGACCGTCATAAAAAACTTGAAAAAACATCCTCCACATATTTCTAAGAATCAATTAGAGGAAACTATTTGCTTTCTTGAATGGATTGAAGATAACCACTTTACTTTTCTTGGTTTCTGTGAATATTCCCTTGTCCCAGGTGAAACAACTGTTAAACGCAGCCTTATCCCCCAAGAAGGGCTTGGTATTTTAAGAGAACCTTTAAACCAAGAAATCACTCATATTTTTGAGGGTATAGAGCTTTCTTCTGCTAATCGTCGGTATATCATAGAGCCTGATCCTCTCATTATTACCAAAACAACGCAAATTTCATTGGTCCATCGCCGAGATCCTATGGATTCCATTACTGTTAAGCGATTTGATAGTGAAGGAAATGTTGTTGGTATTACTAACAAAGAAAATCTTGATAAGAAATTAAAATCACAACAATTTGCTACTACTGAAGAAGCAAAAGCAATGAGTAAGAATTTTAAGTTTATTGAAG
>JAKBAL010000220.1 GCA_021809225.1 Pseudomonadota bacterium
ATTGGCCTTCATCTTGGGAAGAAGTGTATGGATTTGGTGAATACCTTGTATGGTAAAAAGCACGCAGCCCTGCGCACATCCGTTTGGGAAAAGGGCTATAAGGAAGGCAAAATGGAAGCGGAACATACCTTGTCTCCTCAAGCTGTTGATTGGCTTGATAGGGCAGTATCTGACTATTATAGAAAGCGTGCTTACAACATTCTTGCGCAAGTCGAAACACAGTCTTCTGATATGGTTTTAAAACTGTGGAACGAGCTATTGGAGGATATGCATGGCGATGATCAAGCGCGAAATGATGCTCTTTATGAAATGGCTATGACAGATGATCATGTTAGCCAAGCTGCCAAAAACTGGCTGAAACAGATACGCAAATCATAAGAAGGAATGGCGGATTTTTCTATGGGGAAGAATCCGCTTTTTTTTGTCTGAAACTCCTTTCCTTCGTTGACGACGTATTAACAGCGTTTTTGCAGGTGGCATTTTAATGGTTCTTAAAGCTAACGCTCATGATCCAGAGCTTATAACACGGATAATCATTTAGGGCTGGAATGGACACATTGAAATTTTGTAGGCCTATAAAAACCTTGAAAAGAGAAAGAATACTCCTTATTCAGATATGCAGTAAGACTCTTTTTAGTGAGCTAACATATTCATATTGAAAGGAATGGCATGATCAACTTTAAAAATTTAACGATTTTCCTTGTTTTGATAGGATTTTTGTCAGTAACCCATGCTGTTGCTATGGATGATGAGGCAGGTAGCGAAACTCCTGGTATTCGAAGCCGAACAAGTTGTAAAAATTTGAAAGCTATCGGTAAAAGCTATGTCACTTTCTTACAGAAAGTAGGTCAATCAGATACGCCTGTTACAGAAGAAGACGGTTCTTCACTCTTTGCCTCTCAATGTACAAAGAAAGTAAATGGCAAAGTTCTTTGGACCTTATCCAGTGATCAACCTGCTCAACTCAATTCGGTGCGTAAAGATGCAGGAAAATGGACCATAGAGACTTTACAAAATATACCCTCTTCAGAGGAGGGGGCGTGTACCCTCTTAATTAAATGGAAGGCTAAAAACTTAGAAAAAGAACACATAACCATGAAGATCTTATTTGTGGATGAGATGGAAAAAATTTATCTAATCGATGAAGTTTACAACGAATGCTTGTAGACCCGCTGGGCAGTTAACAGAACAATATAAATGTTATCTCATCATGACTCATCGAAGCCGTTGATAGCTTAAAAAATGAGAACGAAATGTCTGATTTGATTTCTTCCGCTCTTAAAACCCAAGAGTATTTTCTGTGGGCTCTTTCAAAAGAGATTTTTGAAGAAAAAGGGGTTACGGCGTATTTCCCCGGTATTCCCGAGCCTAACCTGAATTTTGCCATGCAAACGGGGGACATTGAGGGTGATCTAGAAGAAATACTTCACCAGGTTGAAACGTTTTATAAAGAACGCGGCCTGCCGTGGTTTTGGCAGTTGAACCCTGCAAGAGATCAGTCAAATTTGAAAACAACACTTCATAAATGCGGGTATGAGATAACGGAAAGATATTCGACGTTTGTGGGCTTCATCGACCCGTTTTCTCTGCAAGAAAACGAGCAGAATATTACCATTAAAGAAGTGGGAGACGGACAGCTTTCTGATTGGATTCTGCCCCAGCAAGAGGCCTTTCAAACTACGGAAGACTGCGCTCACGATTATCTTAAAGCCCATATCCGTGCCTTGCAAAAAAATGCTACCTTTCATCATTTCGTGGCCTACGCAGATGGAAAACCCGTCTCGGCCAGCACCCTTTCTCTAAGCGCCTATGGAGCCCGTCTTGATGATCTGGGAACAAGACCTGCCTATCAAAGGAAAGGAATTGGCTTAGCGATGGTGCGCCATCAAATGAAAGTTGCGAAAGACTTGGGCTACGAATGGGTGTGTCTCGATACTTCTGAACAAGGAGCCTTCCTTTGCCAATCAATGGGATTTCAAGAGCTCTGTCAAAATGAGGTGTATGGGAGAGTTTTCTAGAAAACAGCTTCATAACTTCATAATTAGTTTTCATTTTTACAGGAAGGCCCATATCCTGAGGAGAAACTTTAAAAACATAGCACTATGTCTAAGGAACATCTGTAATCTCCTTTCGCGTTTCTGGTACGAATGCGATCCCGTTATTTTAAAAGGGGAACATAAAGAAGAACCTTAAAAAGGCTTTATGGAAAAATCAGTTTCCAGTTACTAGCGCTTCATCAAAATTAAAGTTTAGGATTTAAAAATATAAATTTTGAAAATACTGTAGGAGTTACTCTTAACTCAACTATATCAATAACCCCTTAACTCATTCCCACACTTATCATCCTTGGTTGCAACAGATTGATTTTCCAGGGAACTCTTAGTCAAAAACATTAATTTTAACTGTGACGGGCATTCCTTGGCGAAGTTGGCTTTTTGGATCATCTGCAAGAATACGCAAGCGATAGACAAGATCCGTACGAAGTTCTGGGGTTTCAACAGTCTTAGGAGTAAACTCGGCTTGAGGAGAAATAAAACCAATTTGCCCTTTAAAAGGCTTGTCTGGATGGGCATCGTTGAAAACAAGAACTTTCATTCCTGGCTTGATGCGCCCTAAATTTGTTTCTGAAACATAAGCACGGATCCACACGGGTTTATGGAGAGAAAGAGTGTAAACAATGGATTGAGGCGCAATGATTGCCCCGGGCTCTCGAACACGGGTAAGCATAATTCCATCAGAAGTAGAAAAAATTTCTGTGTCTCTTAGATTGATTTTAGCACTTTCGAGCTGGGCTTTGGCTGTCTCCATGGCAGCTCGACCCACATCTATATCCTCTAAACGAAAACCTTCCTCAGCAAGACTTAAAGCTTCTTGAGCGTTCTTCAGAGCTGCATTAGCCTCATTTTTTTGGGCAAAGGCGTCGTCATAGGCTTGCTGAGAAGATGCACCGACCTTTTTCTGTTCACTCAAACGCTTAAAAGTGATTTCTGCATTATCTTGGATGGCTTGCTGCTGACGGACGATAGCACGGGCTTCTTCAATTTCTTGTGGGCGATTTCCATGCCTTAGCTTCAAAAAATTAGCCTCTGCTTGAGCAAGTTGACCTTGAGCTGTAGCCAAATCAGCAAGGTAGGGAGCTTTATCAAGAACAGCGACAATGTCTCCTGTTTTAACTTCATCTCCTTCTTCAAAAATCATTTTTGCAAGACGTCCGCTCACGCGAAAGCCAAGGTCAACTTGACGGATATCAACATTACCATAGAGCACTAAAAGGTTGTGGTTTTTATTTTGATACCAATGAGTTATGTAAAAATAAAGGCAACCTATCAGTGCAAGAATGATAAAAATAATAAGGATATAGCTTTTTGTTCGTGTCAGTGTATGTCTCCCTGCTCTTCTTTACCCAATAAGCTTTACAAACCATTTTAGGCTATAAGCCAAAAAAAGAGTGCAAGCTAGGCTTCCGATCCATAAAGTCACAAACCAAAACCAAGGCTTCATTTTTTGCTTATAAGGCATGGATTAATACCAATCTTGTTGGCTCGATTTTCCCCGAAAAACATAATATGAATAAAAAGTATATCCCAAGACAAAGGGTAAGAAAAGTAAGACACCGATAAGCATAAGAGACAAGGACTTAGGGTCTGCAGCCGCATCCCGTAGAGAAACCGTATAAGGAACGATCCAAGGCCACATGCTTATTGCAAGCCCCAAATATCCCAGAGAAAAGAGTAGCAAGGATAATATAAAAGGTGCACTTTCTCTCTTTTTCAAGAGACTGACATAAAGGCCAATAAAGACACTCGCCGTTAATAAGGGGATAGGAGAAAGATAGGCGAGGTTTGGTAAACTAAACCATCTTTTGAATATCTCATCATTTAAAAAGGGAACCCATAAACTGACAAGGCCCATAAAGAGTGCAACGTAAATGAGAACATAGAACGTAACTTTCCGTGCCCATTCCTGGGTTGTAAGATCTGTTTTCATGATAGTCCACGTTGATCCCAGAAGAGCATATCCAAAAATGAGAGCCACCCCCGTCATGAGTGAAAATGAGCTCAGCCAATCAAAAGGACCTCCTGCAAAAGATCTTCCGCTAATTGTTACGCCTTCGACATAAGATCCAAGAATAACGCCCTGAAAAAAGGCAGCTGTAAGAGACCCAAAATGAAAGGAATAATCCCACACTTTTCGTGTTTCTTTTTTCGCCTTAAATCGAAACTCAAAGGCTACTCCCCTAAAAATAAGGCCTAAAAGCATGAGGATAATGGGGATATAAAAAGCGGGAAGGAGAGTAGCGTAAGCTAAAGGGAAAGCAGCGAATAGACCTCCTCCTCCAAGGACAAGCCATGTTTCGTTCCCATCCCAAAAAGGAGCAACCGAATTCATCATTTTGTTTCGACATTCTTCACTAGGGGCGAAAGGAAAGAGGATGCCTACCCCTAAATCAAAACCATCCAGAAGGACATAAAGAAAAATAGCGATGGCAATAATCCCTCCCCAAATAAGAGGAAGGTCGAGAAAGGGTGAGAAATCAAACATATCCGTACCTTTTAAATAGTTTAGAGGAGGGGCGTTTTAAGACCATGGGACCCATAAAGATCTTCTTGCTCGAGACGCGATATAGGCCCCATACGAATTAACTTTGCTATATAATAAATTCCTGCACCAAAAACAAAAGTGTAAACAATGATAAACGCTATGAGTGAAAGAAAAATATGCTCCCCCAAAACAGGGGACTTAGCCTCAATTGTCCGCATAAGCCCATAAACAATATAAGGCTGGCGGCCAATTTCGGTGACGAACCAACCTGCCAAAATGGCGATAAAACCCGCAGGTGTCATAATGAAACACCAAAGTTGAAACCATTTTTGGGTAAAGAGAGTCTTTCGAAAATAAAGAAAAATAGCCATAAGACCGGTTAAGACCATGAGAAGTCCAATACCGACCATAACCCTAAAGGACCAAAAAACG
>JAKBAL010000221.1 GCA_021809225.1 Pseudomonadota bacterium
TACTGATAACATGCCCTCTGCAGATAAAGCATTACACGTTCCTGAGTTTTAACGTTAACCATCCTATAAGCAACAGTCTACAATGGCTATCTGCCTTTCACAGTTGGTAAAAGCATTTTTTCTCTACTTGTTTGTCCTCACGAGGGCGCATAGAAATGATGGAAAAAACAGTTCTACTCTCCAATGTGGAGAGAGCCTAGAGTTTGAAAAAGACAGGAGATGTATAAAATGGATAAGGACTAAAGCTTCATCAGCTAAAACATTTAGGAAATTTCATACACTTATTTATAGGGAAGGTATAAAAAAGGGGAGATTTCTCTCCCCTTCTGATTTTACCGTTCTTCATGAGCTCGTAATTCAGGAGCATCTTCCCATTTCTTTTGCATGGGTGCACCTTGCATTCTATACATGGTCCTATCCATTGGATTAACCATATGGAGAGGATAAGGATGCGTATAAGCAAGCGGAGCTCTATCAACATACACCGCATGAGGATGCATACGGCTCGCATACCAATACCACCTTTGATCATAATAAGGAGTATAGCCCCTTAACATATCTGCGCGAGCATGTGGATACCAGAAATATCCTCCATGATACAAATAAGGAGCTTGAGGATTACCCCAGTAATAAGCTGGACCCAAGATAGGTTGTCCACACTCATTGATGGGGGGGAAAGTGACATAAACGCCCTCTACAGGCACACGATACCCCGGCTCCATATAATGATGTTTAGGGTGATGATGAGCCCTATGGTGCTGAGGGTGGTGAGCATGATGCTGTTGAGCATGATGCTGCCTTTTATGTGCTTTAACTTTATTATCCACAGCAGCAGTATCAGCAGGTCCAGCTTTTGGATCTACTTTTGCAGACGGTTCTGGGGCAGCAGGGGCCGTAGCCGCCTCTTCCGCATAAACTGTACTTGCTGTAAGAAGTGCAACGCATGAGACAGTTGCTAAAACAATACCTTTCATCGATCCTCCTTGTGTTTTGTTATATCGAAGATATACGTGGTTTCAAGGAAATCACGTATTTAATGTCTCCAGGAAAAACATTAGCACATAAAAGTTTAAAATTGATTAAAATTTATCAAAAATCATATCATGTTTTGTAGAAAATTAGAAAACACAAGATACTCTAAGCAGAAGAATAAAGAGTCCCCTCCGGCCTTTTTCATTCTAAAACAAAAAAAGTTTAGCAGAGCCCAAAAATATCGCGAATCCTAATAAATCTGTGGAAGCTGTTAAAAAAGGACCGGCACTAAGAGCAGGATCCATACCCATTTTATTGATTAAGATAGGGAGAAGAACTCCCCAAAGGGCTGCCCAAATCATATTAAAAATTAATGCACCCCCTAAAACTATTCCTAAAGCAGGATCAGAGAACCAAAAGGCCCCAATTGCGCCCATAAGACCCCCAAAAACAATGCCATTAATAAGTCCTACAAGAACTTCTTTTCGGATCGCTCGACGCATATTGGCGCCACCCAGTTCTCGTGTTGCTAGTGCGCGTACCGTTACGGTCACAACTTGCATGCCGGCATTGCCACTCATGGCTGCATTAATGGGCATTAACACAGCAAGGGCCACCATTTTTTCAATCGTATACTGAAATTGGGAAATAACAGTTGCGGCTAGAAGTGTATTAAAAAGAGAAATCATAAGCCATCGGATACGAGAATAAGACGTACTTAAGAGAGGCTCATAAAAGTCAGATTCTGTAACACGCGAGAGAAGCATGATGTCCTGTTCAGCTTCTTCTTCAATCACATCCACAACATCATCAACCGTAATCATTCCAACGATTCGTCCCTCCTCATCAACGACAGGAGCAGAGACAAGGCCGTATTTACGGAAGAGGAGCGCAACTTCCTCTTGGTCCATAAGAGCAGGGATGCGCTTGATGTCTCCCTCCATAATATCGGATATTTTTGTTGATGAAGGCTGGCGAAGAAGCAAACTTAGGGGAATTCCTCCTATGGGTGCATGTTTAGGATCTACAACAAAAAGATCATAGAATTTTTCAGGAAAACTTTCTTCCTTTACTAGATAATGCATTGTTTCTTCAACGGTCCAAAAACTGTTTACACAGACAACTTCTCGTTGCATCAGGCGAGCTGCACTATCCTCGGGATAGGTGAGAACCTCTTCTAAAATAACGCGTTCCCCAATAGGGATGAAGTCAAGAATTTCCTTTTGTTGCTTTTCTTCTAAGTCTTCAATCAGGGCAATAGCGTCATTACTTTCAAGCTCAGTAATAGCCTCGGCAATTTCGCGGGTTCCTAGCTGTTCAACAACCTCATCTCGAACCGTTTCATCAAGATGTGTCAGGATATCTGGATCGAAACGGGGACGTAGAATTTCAACTAAGCAATGGCGCAAATGTGGGGAAAGATATTCAATAACAGTAGCGACATCAGCTTCATGAAGAGGTTGAATAAGGCGTTCTACACGACTTTCTTCCCCTTCACTTAAGGCCTCTTCAAGGGCTCGAATGGTATCTTGTGAAACTCCATAGAGAGACTCATTTTCGTCACGAGATTGTTCCTGAAAATGAGTCTTATCAATCATAGGTTTTTTATCTTTCTGCGGGAAGAACCCGTGTGACCTTCTGGGCATCAACAACGGCGAGAGCTGACATATTAAAGATTCCGCGAGTTGTTACAGAAGGAGTCAAAATGTGAATGGGCTTTTTAGGCCCCAATAAGATAGGTCCTATGGGTTGACCATCTGCCAATATCTTCACCATATTAAAAGCAATGTTGGCTGTATCTAAATTTGGCATAATAAGAAGATTAGCTTGTCCCTTTAAAATTGAATTAGGAAAAGTCTTTAAGCGAATCATGCCGCTCAACGCTGCATCTGCATGCATTTCACCATCGACCTCTAGCTCTGGCGCAACATTTTTTATTTTATCAAGAACTTGTCGCATTTTTAGAGCAGATTCATCCTGGTAGGTTCCAAAATTTGAATGGGATAAGAGAGCAAGTCGAGGAACAATTCCAAATTTACGAACTTGCTCGGCAGCCATTATGGCCATTTCTGCCAGTTGACACGTCGTTGGATTCAAATTGACATAGGGGTCACAAAAGAAAAAAGAGCCTTTCTCAAGAACCATGATGCTCATTGCAGCGGCTACTTCCACTCCAGGCTGAAGGCCAATAATATCTAAGATAGAATCAAGGTGGTGACCATAACGTCCTACAGGGCCACAAAGTGCACAATCAGCTTCGTCAAAATGAACCATTAAACTCGCAATGGCAGAAGCATTTGTTCGAATAACGATTTTAGCATAGTCTGGTGCGACCCCTTTGCGTTGCATCAATCGATGATATTCGGTCCAATATTGATGATAGCGAGGATCACTCTGGGGATCGACAAGCTCAAAATCTTGGCCTATCTGCATTCGCAAATTTAATCGCTTAATACGAGAGCTAACAACTTCTTTTCGTCCAATAAGAATAGGGTGAGCGAGTCCTTCTTCAATAACGTGTTGAGTTGCTTGTAGAACTCTTTCATCCTCACCCTCAGCATAGACGATACGCAAAGGCCTTTTTTTGGCTCGGCTAAATATAGGCTTCATGACTAAGCTTGAACGGTAAACAAACTCAGAAAGTTGTTGTTTATAAGACTCCATATCTTGTAAAGGTCGAGTGGCCACCCCTGTTCGCATTGCTGCTTGAGCCACAGCAGGAGGAAGTTCTGTGATGAGTCGGGGATCGAAGGGCTTCGGAATAATATAATTAGGTCCAAATCGCAAATCTTCATGAGCATAGATAGATGTTACCACATCAGAGGGATCTTTGTGAGTAAGGTCAGCAAGGGCAAAGACGCAAGCCAGTTTCATTTCTTCATTAATGGTTGTCGCCCCTACATCAAGAGCACCTCGAAAAATAAAAGGGAAGCATAAGACATTATTGACTTGGTTAGGGTAGTCTGAACGGCCGGTGGCTATAATAGCATCAGAACGAGCCGAGAGGGCATCTTCTGGTAAAATCTCAGGATTAGGATTAGCCAAAGCAAAAATAATAGGATGGTCAGCCATGGTCGTGACCATTTCACGTTTTAAAACACCCGCTGCAGAGAGTCCTAAAAAGATATCTGCACCTTGAATAGCCTCTGCTAACGTACGTTCATTTTGGTGCGTGGCATACTTTTCTTTAGAGGGATCCATTTTTTCAAGTCGACCTTTGTAAATAACGCCGGCTTGATCGGTGGCAATAATATGATCTTTCTTAAGACCTAAATCGACAAGAATATCTAGACACGCAATAGCTGCAGCTCCTGCCCCTGATGTTACAAGTCGAACGTCTTCAATATTCTTTTTAACAAGCTTTAAGGCATTAAGGAGTGCTGCACCCACAATAATAGCCGTACCATGCTGATCATCGTGAAACACGGGGATTTTAAGGCGCTTTTTAAGCTCGTGCTCAACATAAAAGCATTCAGGAGCTTTAATGTCTTCAAGATTAATGCCTCCAAAAGTAGGTTCGAGGCTTGCAATAATATCAACTAATTTTAGAGGGTCAGACTCATTAATTTCGATGTCAAAAACATCGATTCCTGCAAACTTTTTAAATAGAACGGCCTTTCCTTCCATAACGGGCTTTGCAGCCAGAGGGCCAATATTCCCAAGGCCTAAAACGGCTGTTCCATTACTAATCACCGCAACAAGATTTGCGCGTGCTGTAAGGCAGGCTGCTTCTTGGGGATCTTCCTGAATTGCTTTGCTTACGGCAGCTACGCCAGGAGAATAGGCAAGAGCTAAATCTTCTTGAGTGGAAAGCGGCTTTGTCGCTGTGATTTTAAGTTTTCCGGCTGGTTTTAAGCGATGATAATCAAGTGCTCGCTGATTAAGAGTATCTTTCACGTTGCTCTCTCCCTTTTAGAACACTTAACTATATTCTATTTTATGACAAATGGTTGTAATAGTGGGTTGCGGTTAT
>JAKBAL010000222.1 GCA_021809225.1 Pseudomonadota bacterium
TCGGGATTCGGATAAAAGATCATCTACGTGCTGAAGATTATGAAACCCTACTTCCCTACATTAAAGATCTCGTCGCACAGCATGGAACTATTCGAATTTTATCAGACCTCCGAGACTATAAAGGGGCTGAGTTCAGGGCAGCTTTAAAAGCTTTGCCTTATTTTTTTAAGTACAGCTCTAAGGTTGAGAAAAAGGCTGTCGTTACAGATAAGCACTGGATTTATACCTGGACAAAACTCCTTGCCCCCTTTTTCAAAACTGAAATCCGATGCTTCCCCAGCACAGAAATGGACCAGGCCTGGGAGTGGGTAAGTAAATAAATTTTTCCCATATGTTTTTGAATGACTTAACAGGTTTATCTTGCCAAAGCTACTTTCCATCATGTAGATGAAAGTTGAATTTAGTTGAGGGGTTTTTCCCTTCTTTAATTGTTGAAGTTAATAGGTGATAATGACAGCTCTTAGTTCTGAGTTTTTAGTTCTCCCTCAAGAGAAGGGCTACATCAGGCGCGTCATTCTTTCGTGCATGGTTGGTAATGCCCTTGAATGGTATGATTTCGCTCTTTATGGATATTTTGCAACAACGATTGGTCAACTCTTCTTTCCCGAAATTAGTGTATTTGCGTCCCTTATGGCAACTTTTGGGATCTTTGCAGCAGGGTTCATTATGCGTCCCCTTGGCGGGATTATCTTTGGTCATATTGGTGATAAAGTTGGGCGAAAAAATGCGCTTCTGTGGTCCATTTATTTAATGGCCATCCCCACAACTCTTATCGGTGTTTTACCCACCTATGCGCAGGTAGGCTGGCTTGCCCCCCTGTTTTTAACCTTTATTCGCTTAGCTCAAGGACTTTCAATGGGCGGTGAATTTACAGGATCCATGATTTTTGTGGTCGAACATGCCGAACCCAATGACCGCGGGCTTTATGGCAGCTGGGTCGTCTTTAGCCTTCTTGTGGGAATTTTGATAGGATCTGCTGTCGCCACCTCTACGTGCTATTTTCTATCAAAAGACCAGCTCATGGCTTGGGGCTGGCGAATTCCCTTTCTCCTCAGTATTGCAGGCGGTTTTGTGGGATCAATCATGCGCCAGACCGTTCACGAACCAAAACAATTTACCCAAGCTAAAAAGAACCTAAAAGAACACTCAACCCCTCTCGTTGAATTATTTAGAAATCATTTAAAAACAATTGCTTATGTTGTGGCTATTGAACTTACTCTTTCTATCGGATTTTATATCATCGTAACCTTTATTAATAACTTCCTAACTGCACTCCTTCATTTTGATATGGTGACAAGTCTCATGATGACAACAATCAGCATGGTTGCAATGGGTGCTGTTATTCCTTTTTCGGGACTGCTTTCAGACAAAATTGGCCGAAAAGCGGTTTTGATCCCAAGTGCTCTTGCTTTCACATGTTTTGCCTATCCCCTTTTCACTTTCCTTGAAGGAAGCTTCACGACTGCTCTTTTCGCTCAAATTTCTCTTTCTTTTATTATGGGATCTTTTTTTGCGCCTATACCTGCAACTCTCGTTGAACTTTTTCCTGTAACTGTACGTTACTCTGGTCTTTCTATCTCCCACAGCATTAGCATGGCCGCCTTTGGAGGAAGCGCCCCTTTAATCGCAACAGGCCTTATTCAGCTGACAAACAACAACGCTGCCCCTGCTATTTATTTGGCAATTGCCTCTTTAATTTCAGCAATTTCTCTTTTTTTTATGAAAGATCGATTTAAGTCAGCGTTGATATAAACGCATAATCCGCACACTCAACGCCACATACCGGGAGCCCCTCGCTTCCCATGTACGGTTTACAAAGACCATTCTCAGGACCACATGTTCCTGTTTCACAACTTCCTACATCCGTATCACAGTAATAACATCCATCCCGCATGCAAATCTCGTAAAAGCATTTCCAACGGGATATCAGTTCAGGCGGAATACCATGGGGGATAGCCTGCCCTTTTTCATCAAAGCTTACACGGTACACGCCGTATTTTTTTAATAATTTTTGTTGATCTTGAGGCCCCAGTTCCCATTGAGAGTGAAAACGCATAGAAACATCCGGAAACTCTTCCGATTGTACTGGGTTTAACCCTATGCATAAAAGAAACATCCATTTAAAGATTTGACGTTCCATCCTCCCCTCCCTTTAGAGAAGCTCTCATGAAAGAGTGCCACATTTTAGACAATGTACAAAGCGTTAATTTTAGGAAGGTTGCGGTTCTATAAGAATATTATATATACAAGTTTCCTTGAAAATCGAAGTTCACTGTTTTCCAAAGTTGGAAATGGGGAAGGACTTGTATTCTTAGAATTAACTTTTATTTAATTTATTTATGATAAATCTATATTATCATAAAAAAAGAGGACAGGTATGAATAAAGTATACTTAAAATTATGCTTTTTAATTCTTTTAGCGTCTACGCTAGAAAGCAGCTATGAAAGTGCGAATGCAACAGGAGCGCCAATAATAAAAATATATTGTCCGAATCCAGAGGATCCAAATTTTGAAATTATAAGGGTTGGTTTGGGTAACGATTACAAATACGAGGGATATCTAGAATATCATAATTTCTTAAGCAATCACAAGTACTTCGGAAAACTTACTTCCAACACTATCTCAAGTGGTGGAGCACGTCCTGAATTTACGAGCCCAATAGTTGAGCATAAACCTGGTGAGGATGCGAGAGCCATAAACGTAGACTGTCACTATAATTTTCCTCATATCGAGGGTCTGCACATTACAATGCCAGCTCTAATATTAGTACCAACAAAGGAAATTGCCCGTCATTGTAAAGTAACGAAATTTAATTGTCGTCATGTAAATAACTCTCCTTATGAGTGTCATGTTCACTGTTCGGAACCAAAAACAAAGCAGTCTCCAAAGCCCTAAGAAAAAGAAACTTTAAAAAATCTCCTGACAACCGCCAATACCCTTGTCAGGAGAAAATATATCAAACACTCTTTCCGTTGAAATGAGGACATCTCCTCTTCCCTCACATCTTAAATTCTATAACGCTTCAAGAAAAGGCTTGTCCTCGCGAAGGTGAGGATCTACATTTCTTTTAAAGAGTATTACCAACCTAGAAAGATGAGGAAAGAGTATGGCCGGCAGCGTCAATAAAGTTATTTTAGTAGGAAACTTGGGCAGAGATCCTGAGGTAAAAATGACCCAAGAGGGCGTAAAAATTGTCAACCTCTCTGTCGCCACATCAGAACAATGGCGCGATCGAACAACCCAAGAAAAAAAAGAACGTACGGAATGGCACCGCGTTGTGATCTTTAATGAAAAATTGGCAGATGTCGCTGATAAATATTTACGCAAGGGAGCCAAAATCTATATTGAAGGTCAGCTTCAAACCCGCAAATGGACAGATCAAACGGGGCAAGAACGCTATACAACGGAAGTCATTGTCCCCCGTTTTCGAGGAGAACTAACCATGCTAGATGGTTCCCGAAGTCAAACCACCGGAGGAGAAATGGATTCTTTTGAAAGTTCAAACAACAGTGCTCGAGAAGCCCTCCCATCCATGGGAGATATCGATGATGAGATCCCATTTTAACTCTTCGTTTCCCCTCGTCTATAATGGTTTAAAAGGAGTTTACAGTTGAGCGAAAATATAGTGATCCCTTCCGTCAATATCGAAGATGAGATGAAAAATTCTTATCTCGCTTATGCCATGAGCGTGATCATAAGCCGTGCTTTGCCAGATGTTCGAGATGGGTTAAAACCCGTTCATCGGCGCATTCTATATTCGATGAATGAATCAGGTTTTGATTTTAATCGCCCTCATCGCAAATCAGCCCATATTGTGGGAGGCGTTATCGCTAAATACCATCCTCATAGTACGGAAGCCGTTTACGACTCTTTGGTTCGTATGAAACAAGAATTTTCCCTACGCTTACCACTCATTGATGGACAGGGAAACTTTGGATCAATGGATGGAGATCCTGCAGCGGCTATGCGGTATACGGAAGCCAAACTTTCAAAACCCGCTCATTATCTTTTGGCCGACATCGATAAGGAAACCGTTGATTTTCGCCCTAATTATGATGAATCAACTGAAGAACCTACCGTGCTCCCAGCACGCATTCCTAATCTTCTTGTCAATGGCGCAGGTGGAATTGCTGTCGGAATGGCCACGAACATCCCTTCCCATAACCTGGGGGAAGTTATCGATGGATGTTGTGCGCTTATTGACAATCCAGATTTGACTGTCGAAGAACTGATGGAATTTATCCCTGGACCTGATTTTCCCACAGGGGCTATCATTATGGGGAGGCGCGGTATTTATAGTGCCTTTAAAACGGGCCGCGGATCCCTTGTCGTTCGAAGTCGAACCCATGTTGAAACCATTCGCAAAGATCGAGAAGCTATTATTGTCACGGAAGTGCCCTATCAGGTAAATCCTGCAAAAATGCAAGAACGCATTGCTGAACTTATACATAGCAAGGAACTCGAGGGTATTTCTGACTTAAGAGATGAGTCAGACCGCGATGGCGTCCGAATTGTTATTGAACTCAAGAAAGACGCGATTGCCGATATTGTTCTCAACCGCCTTTATGCCATGACCACTCTTCAAACCAGCTTTGGCGTTAATATGTTGGCTATAAGTGGCGGTCGCCCCCTACAAATGGGGCTGAAGCAAATTTTGGAATACTTCATTCTCTTCCGAGAAGAAGTGATTACCCGCAGAACCCGTTATGAACTTAAACAAGCCCGCAACCGTGCTCATATTTTAGTAGGACTTGCTCTAGCCGTTGCAAACTTGGATGAAATGATTGCCCTCATCCGGAAAGCACCTGACCCTCAAACTGCCAGAGAAGAAATCCTTGGGCGGCCCTGGAAAGTCCAAGATATAGAACCCCTCATCCAACTCATTGATGAACCAGGCTACCCCGTCGTTGATGGCACTTATCGCATGTCAGAA
>JAKBAL010000223.1 GCA_021809225.1 Pseudomonadota bacterium
GCCACATCTTCAAAAACACTTTTAAATAAGCCTTCAGTTAGCTTAAGAATATTAGCTTTTGTTGCACAATGAACCCTATGACGCCCTTCGGAACGAGCAAATTCAAACGCAAAACGAATGATTTTTTCCGATCCTTTTCGAGTTATTAGCTTAAGCCCCTCGGCAACATTTGGCGTTTGCAAGTATTCAATCCCTGCATAAAGATCTTCGACGTTTTCTCGAATAACAACGAAATCAATCTGCCTATCACTGAAAGGAGTTTGAATCCCAGGAATGCAGCGGATGGGACGGGTGTTGGCATAAGTTTCAAAAAGGGTACGAAGAGTTACGTTTGCGCTTTTTCCTCCATAACCTACGGGTGTTTCTAAAGGTCCTTTAAGAGCAATTTGAGTCCGTTTTAAGGAATCAATCGTTTCCAGTGGAACACCAGTTGCAAGACCTTTTTTGAAAGTCTTAGCGCCAGCTTCGCAAATCTCCCATTGAATTTTAATATTTGTGGCCTCCACGACCTGACGGGCAGCAGAGATAATCTCGGGTCCAATGCCATCTCCTTCAATAAGGGTTATCGTTTTTGTCATGAAAGACTCCTTCAATTCACTATGCATTTTTTATAAAAGAGTATAAAAGATAAGATAAAGATATACCAACTTTTCATAATACCTCTTTATGTCTGGGAAAAGATGGTCTATCTTTAAGAAAGAATATACACTGTAATTTAAGAGGTTATCGTTGAATAAAGAGAAAACGGAGGAACAATTCAAGTATCCTGTTTTATCCTTACGCGATGTGGTCGTTTTTCCCCACATGGTTATTCCTTTATTTGTGGGACGTGAAAAATCAATCCAAGCTTTAGATGTCGTCATGAAAGACAATCAAGAGGTTGTCCTTTTAAGTCAAAAAGATCCTTCTCTTGATAATCCAACGGAAAAGGATCTTTATCGGGTAGGTACGCTTGCAAAAGCTTTGCAACTTTTAAGGCTTCCTGATGGGACAGTAAAAGTCCTCTTAGAAGGAGAAAAGCGCGTTAAGATTGCTGAGCTTTTAAGCAAGCAACCTTTTTTTGAAGCTATTATTGCGCCTTTTACAGAGGAATTAGGACCTTCACAAGAAACACAAGCATTAATTCGCACACTTATTTCTCAATTTGATCAATATGTTAAGCTGCAAAGAAAAATTCCAACGGATCTTATTTCTTCTATAGGTCAAATTTCAGATCCGTCAAAACTTGCAGATATTGTGACGGCTCACCTTGGATTTAAGCTTGAGGAAAAGCAAGCTCTTCTCGAGACGAAAAGCATTCCAGTGCGTCTTGAAAAAATTATCAATTTTATGGAAGGCGAAATTGGAGTGATGCAAGCGGAAAAGCGTATCCGCAGCAGAGTGAAGCGCCAAATGGAAAAGACCCAAAGGGAATATTATTTGAATGAGCAATTAAAAGCCATTCAAAAGGAACTTGGGGAAGGAGAAGACGGAAAGGATGAGCTTTCAGAACTTGAAGAGAAAATAAAAAAGACAAAACTTTCTAAAGAAGGTCGTGAAAGAGCTCAAACTGAATTTAAAAAGCTTCGGCAAATGAGTCCTATGTCCGCTGAAGCTACCGTTGTCCGTAATTATTTAGAGTGGATTTTGGATGTTCCTTGGGAAGTTCAAACGCGGATTAAAAAGGATTTAAAAAAAGCTGAGAAATTTCTAGACGAAGATCATTATGGACTAGAAAAAGTAAAAGAGCGGATTATTGAATATCTAGCTGTACAAAATCGAGTTGGAAAAATTCATGGCCCTATTTTGTGTCTTGTGGGTCCACCTGGTGTTGGTAAAACCTCTCTTGGTAAGTCGATTGCCCGCGCAACGGGTCGAAATTTTGTGCGTATGTCTCTTGGAGGTGTCAGAGATGAGGCTGAAATTCGGGGACACCGTCGTACGTATATTGGCTCAATGCCTGGAAAAATTATTCAAGGTATGAAAAAAGCCAAAACGATTAATCCATTGTTTTTATTGGATGAAGTAGATAAGTTAGGGGCGGATTGGCGGGGTGATCCCACATCAGCTCTTTTAGAGGTTTTGGATCCTGAACAAAACAATACCTTTAATGACCATTATCTAGAGATCGACTACGATCTTTCTAACGTCCTTTTTATCACAACGGCCAATACCCTCAATATGCCTCAACCTTTGTTAGATCGTATGGAAACAATTCGAATTTCAGGGTATACAGAGGAGGAAAAAGTACAGATTGCTCGGCGGCATTTATTGACTAAGCAAATGTCATCTCATGGCTTGCGCAAGAGTGAATTTTCAATAACTGAATCTGCTATTCTAGCGCTCATTCATACGTATACGCTGGAAGCTGGGGTTCGAAACTTGGAAAGAGAAATTGCTAATCTTTGTCGAAAGGCAGTACGCTATTTAGCTTCTCCCAAACATAAATCTTTAAAAATTACAACGAAAAATCTTAGTAAATTTGCGGGAATTCCTCGCTTTCACCATGGAATGGCAGATGTTGAAGATACAGTGGGGGTTACAACAGGCCTAGCGTGGACGGAAGTAGGGGGAGAACTATTATCTATTGAAGCTGTCATGTTACCTGGAAAGGGAAAAATGCAGATTACGGGTAAATTAGGAGAGGTTATGCAAGAGTCAGTCCAAGCGGCTGCAAGTTATGTAAAATCAAAAGCTCCTCAGTTTGGCATAGAACCGCCCCTTTTTGAAAAGCGTGATATTCACATCCATGTGCCGGAAGGAGCGACCCCTAAGGATGGTCCTTCAGCTGGTGTTGCAATGGCGACGTCTATCGTTTCTGTCTTAACAGGTATTCCTGTTCGTAAAGATGTTGCAATGACAGGTGAAATTACCTTAAGAGGCCGCATTCTCCCCATTGGAGGGCTTAAGGAAAAACTATTGGCCGCTCTTAGGGGAGGAATTAAGGTTGTGGTCATTCCTAAAGATAACGAAAAAGACCTGGCTGAAATCCCGGCAAATGTTAAAAAAGGTCTGAAAATCATCCCCGTTACTCGGATTGAGGAAGTACTTAATATCGCCTTAAAAGAACCTTTGCATCCTATAACATGGACGGATGAAATGATGCCTATAGTTGTGCATAAGCCATTGGGTGAAGACCTGAAAAATGACGAAATCACCACACATTAAGGCTAACATGTTGAGTTCTTGTAAAATTAATTTTGCTGACTTATTTTTCTAAGGCATTGACGGATTTTAAGGATTCAGGTAGGATTTGACCAATCGTCTTGAGAAATCAGGACAATATTTTAAGTATCGTTCTCAATAACAAAGGGGGAATATTCCTGTGAACAAAAACGATTTAGTGGCATCGGTTGCTGAAATTTCAGGTCTTACAAAAGCTGATGCTTTGAGAGCTGTTGATGGAGTGATCCAGTCAATCACAAAAAGCTTAAAAGAAAGCCAAGAAGTAAGACTTGTTGGATTTGGAACATTTACAGTGACCCATCGTCCAGCTGGCGAAGGGCGTAATCCACGGACAGGTGAAAAAATTAAAATTCGTGCCTCAAAACTGCCAAAATTTCGTGCGGGCAAAGGATTAAAAGAAGCGATTGCTTAGCAATCTATTCTGAAAAAGATAAGTTGAAAAAAAGAGATGTGACAGAACGTCACATCTCTTTTTTTCAACTTAAAGTGAGATTTAAATCATCCCTCTTCATTAACCTGATTTTGGATAAGGAGTATAGTTGTATGTTTAAAAATAATCAAATATTGTCATTGCGAGCGAAGCGAAGCAATCCAGAAAAACGGTTTAAAAGCGAATAAAGTAATTCCTTATTCACTCAATGGTTAGAAAAGTCTGGATTGCTTCGCTTCGCTCGCAATGACGCATTTAAAAAATATACTCCTTATCCAAAAATCAGCTGTCATGTAGAAAAATTATTCCATATGTTACCCTTGGCTAATATTGAACACTCTTAATATAATATTTGATTGACAACAATTTGCCTATAGGTCTTTTAGAGAGCTTACCAGTACTCAAGCATCATAATGGAATACAAAAGTAAGACAATACTTTATGTTTCTCAGACGTGAAGATACCTTATTTTGTGTTTCTCTGGCTGCATCTCCTTGACTTGCAGGAATTTGATGAAACTATCTGCAATAAAAAAACGTTTTATGCATTTCCGCATGACAAGAGAATGACACGCGTCAGGATGAAACATGATATTTTCAAGTTTAATGTGTATATCCAGAATATTAAGTGCAATATACTGTGAAAAATTTATTCTAATTTTTTAATAAATATTATTGACAAATGCATTTTTTTTATCCACAAAAGATTAATTTTTTTAATCAAATGAATTAAGGATATTAAGCATGTTAATTTTAGATAAAAAAGTACTTTTAGTTGCTATTTCTTCTGCATTTTTTTCATTCCCTTCCTCTGCAATGAATCCTGAAGATGAATTTAATTTTCACCTTAAGCATATGCTATCGGCAAGATCCAATGTGCCTTCATAGGATTCTATTGATAGCTTTGGTAGACATCCTGGTGATAACAATTATGGTGCCCCTTTTTCAGATGAAGGTATGGAAGAGGAAAACTGGCATCAAACACACCGGAATGAAGTGGACTACTTTTACGATGTTAAAGGCGGTCAGCATATTGCAACCCTTTCAATGGAGGAAAGAACAAGATTCCTAGAATTATCGGAAGCCGAAAAGCAAGAATACTGTGCAAGAATTAAATTAGAAGCTAAAACAGCAAAAGCAAAACCTGCCGGTTAAGAAGAAACCTATTTCAGCTTAAAAAAGTCTACACAAAAAAAAGAAAGTCGATCATAAATCAAAAAAATAAACTTCATAAACCGATAGGTGAGTGAATAAGAAGGACACTGAGTGAAATACCTCAGATGATCCTTCTTAATTCTTTCCCATTTTCAAGCCAGCAAGAAAAGCTTACC
>JAKBAL010000224.1 GCA_021809225.1 Pseudomonadota bacterium
AACTCCGAAAAGCAATGGTAGTAATAAAAAAAAGAGGAAGACTCGTAAAAGACGTAAAAAGACGACCGCTATAAAAAATGCAGATACTGTTTTTAACCTCAAAGAAGCTAAAACTTCTTCTCTCGTAGAAAAGAACAGTGAGATAAATCTCCTTCAGGATGAGAGTGGCATACAGACAAAAAAAGAGCCTCTTTTATCTGCCCACACTGAAGAAAGCGGAGACAAGAAAAATCTTCCACCCGCGGATACCTTAGCACGTAATTGGAAACATGATTTAGAAGTGCAAATTGAGAAAGACCGTCAGAAAAAGATAGTTTCTAAGAAGCGCCTACGTACAAATGAGATAAAAGAGCTTCAGCCCATACTCATAAAAAAGGCTGAAATTGGCAAAACTGAACATCGTTTTTTTACTGAAGTTTGTACAACTTCAGTGACAGCTCCTAACATTGAATGGAAAAATCTTGTAAACCTTTTTAATAATCCTAATGGATTTAAGGGAAATGTTTATGGAACATCGGGCGGTGTCACCAATACGTTCGAGGTATTTATGAAATTTCAGGATGGAAAATTTATAGAATTCCTCTCGGAAAATGAATTTAAGTCTTTGAAATCAAAGGCGCGACCAGAATCTCGAAATGAAAGGAAGTTTCTCAAGAATAATGGAAGACTAGAAAGCTATCGCTTACTCGCTGGGGAAAGCATCGCAACGTCATTTTTTACGCTGCACCACCCCCACCAACCCTGTCTTTATATGGCTTTATTAAAAAGACTCCGTGGCCAATTGGACCTTCTCGGACTAAACCCTGAGACAGTTCAAAGCAGAGAATAAAGAAAAAAAACCTCTATTGACGCTTTTTCAATAGGGGGCATGATAAATTATTAACCATTCATCTTGGTAAAGCTTTTCCGATTGTTTGCATTAGGAGTTCAGAATTTTATGCGTTCTGAACTTAACTCCATCAAATAGGGCATTCCCTTACATTAATCATGGATATTAACATAATCTGAGTTTTGCATAAGGAATTTTTTTTCATATTTAAAACAAGCAATTATTGTCATTACGAGGAGCGTAAACGACGAAGCAATCCAGAAAATAAGAATGAAAAAACCAGCTATTTATATTTTGGCAAGTAAACGTAATGGGACTCTTTATACAGGAGTTACTTCTAATCTTCCTCAACGCATCTACCAACATAAAAATCAGATTTTTAAAGGGTTTACTGATCGTTATAAATGTAAAATACTTGTTTATGATGAGGTGTTTTATGATATGGAGCACGCAATCTTGCGTGAAAAGCAGTTAAAAGGAGGCTCAAGAAAGCAAAAATTAAAACTTATTGAATCCAAAAATCCTCTATGGCATGACTTATATGAGTCTCTCTTTTGATGAGCCTCAATTGCTTTGTCGGGACTTCGTCCCTCTGCGCAATGACGTTCTAAGCTGTATTTCTTTGTCCAAAACTCAGGTTAAAATTAAGTCTTCCTTCAAAAGGTTATGGCACCGTAACTGTAAAGTTGCCTGGCTCTTTAATATGAATAACCCCTTCCCACAGGCACATGACGATAGCCGTTTTATCAATGGCCGGCGATCCTTGTACCATTACATCTAAGGCTTCAGAAATCCAAGGCTCAACCACCTTAGGAATGCAAGGCATCGGGGTTAGCACGCCTGCAGCTGCAGTTGTTGCTGTATCCACTTTAGGGTTTGTAAGTGAAGAACACATGCCAAAGGTCTCGATATTCTCCAACGGGTGTCTATCTTCGATATTGCCCATGAGCATCCCTTCAGCCATTACTGTTCGATCAGGGAGAACAACTAAGGGAGTTGGGGTAAGACCAAAGGAGCATTTGATGAGTGATGCTCCCCCAACAACGGCAAGGCTCATGCTTCAATTCCCAATGATGTTGGATTTCCTTGTGTATCAAAAAGTTGAGGCTTGCGCACCAATCGTCCATTGTCAAAAGTAAGAATTTGCTGAACGAGCCCATTTTCATAATAAGACTTAAAGTCTCCCTCACGTCTGCCTTGGATATAGGATCCTGATTCAAGAAGCGATCCGCTGGGGTAATAAGACAGGACAGGACCATTTAAAAGTCCTTGCTGATAGTGATACACTTTGATGACGCGACCCGACGTGTCATAGGAAATAGCGGTTCCTTCTTTAAGGCCATGTTGAAATTGAACTTGCGCTCGAATCATACCCGCTTCATCAAAATGCGTAGTTGTGCCATGTTGCTTGCCTTCATGAAAAAACATGTGAAGACGAGAGCGCCCGTTTTTATAAAATTCAGCGGGTCCATGGGGAATACCCTGATGAAAGGTCATTCTTTCCTTTATCTGTCGATTTGCATCATATCGATGAGATTCTCCATGAAGTTGACCTTTTTCAAAGTTTTGTCGAGATAAAAGATTGCTATTTTCATCATATTGCTCTAAAGGACCATGCAATTTCCCCTCGATTTTCTGACCTAAAAATCGACTTTTGCCAGAAAACGGCGCTTCATTTTCTTCAAGAATATCTTGAGTTGCCTTTTCAGCTTCTAAAAAATCTTGTTCAATCTCATCTGTCATGCATTTCTATCCATTTAGTAAAATTTCAGCCCCCGTAACCTTTAATTTAGGGAAATCTCACCCCCCGAAACCGCTACAGTAGCCCCTTTCAAAGAAGCCGTTCCTCCACCTGAGAGTTCAAGAGCTCCTCCTGCCTTTACAGAAGTATCTCCTCCGCCTGTGATCTCAACAGCTCCTCCTCCTTTCAAGGTGGCGTTTCCTCCTGCATCGAAGGTTGCGTCTGCTGAAGCTGTGAGACTAAAAGCTCCTCCTGCTTTTTCAGTGATATCCGTTGTTGCAGTGGAAGAAATGCTTGTTCCTGCTGTAAACGAAATGGCTTGCGTTGCGTTCACACTAAAATTACCGGAACATTTAAAGGAAATATCACCAGTTACATCAAAGCTAACATTTCCACTCGCACAGGTCACGCTTATATTTCCTTGATTTAATAAAATCGTATAGTTACCTTGGGTAATTGTTAAAGATTTATCGCCATTTGCCAGCGTTAAACTGTCATTACTTTGTTGACCGGTTCGAGTTTCATTTTGTTCATCTTGCGACTGCAAAAGAATGGTTCTGTTTCCCCCAACGATTGTAATGTTTTGATCATTTTGCACATAAACATTATAATCTTTCTGAGCACGGAGAAAAACTTGCTCCGATCCTGCCAAATCATCAAATCCAAACTCGTTATAGGCAGGAACTGATGAATTTGAGTTTATGCTCGTATTGCTTTTTATTGTTGATTTCGTTGGCGTTTGGGGTAAATAAGGGGGGAGATTTACGCCATTATAAACTGTTCCAACAACCAAAGGATTATCAGGATCACCATCAATAAAAGAAACAACCACTTCTTGACCCACCCGTGGGGTGAATAAAGTTCCCCAACTTTGTCCTGCCCAAAGGGTAGCCACGCGAATCCAACATGAGGTCGTGTCATCTGTAGCCGGGGAAGGATCCCAGTGAAACTTAACTTTAATACGGCCATATTGATCTGTACAAATCTCTTGACCTGATGGTCCTGTTACAATAGCTGTTTGTGTACTATAGATTCGTGGTTTTGGTGTTTTTTGAGCGGGTTGAAAAAGTGTTGTTGATGTAAAGGCTTTATATTTATTCTCATAAAGAGGTCTTGCTGGGCCAGGAGCTATTAAACTCGCTTCATGAATAATTTCATAAAGGGTATAGATCGTATTGGCGTCTGTCCGAGGGTGGTTTTCTAACTCAAACGTAAATCCGGGAAGAAAAAAAGGAACGGTTGACAAACCTTCCACCATTTTTTGTGGAAATTCTTCCGATTGTAGCTTTGTAGCGGCAAGAGGAGCTCCCTCAGATTGCTGGGCATAAATTTCATCATACGTTGTAATGGTTCCTCCGCCAGCATCAGTTGGGCCTGTCGCTGACGCTTGCAAGGGATTTTGAGGCGCTAAATAATTAAAACTGACAATGGTATTGCTTTGAGGAACAATGCGCTGAGTCAGAGAACACGATTCAACCATTAAGAGAAATGGCCGCTCAGTATAGTCATTCTCAAAATTCACAGTGGAAACACTAGGGCAAGGTGAATAAGCACCAATTGCATCTGCAAGAATAAGGGTATTTCCATTTTCTGTCTGTTGAAAGAAGTAAAAAATCCCGTTAGTTTCCATTAAACGACTTATAAAATTAAAGTCTGTTTCATTATATTGCACACAAAAAGGAACGGGTTGTGTTCCTGCATTTGAAACTTGATTTGAGTAAGTGATTTGAGATTGATCAAGAATGCTTGTAATAATGGAAACAATGGATTGATTTTGGAAAATACGACATTGACCCGAAAATTTTAAAAGCCAGAGATTAGGATAAAGTGTAGCACGATATACCGTAGGTTCGTTAACAGTCAAAAGTGCGGCTTCTTGTTCAAACTTCCCAATGATTCCATTAAAATAGCGAGTTTCAGAATTTATGGTGATGCTAACGGTAGCGCTCTTACCCATCAAGCTGTCAAAATTAGCATCATTGTCTGTTGTTGTCATGAAAAGGGTGTATTCAAAAAGGTCTGAAATACGTTCAACCCCCTGAAAGATATTCAGTGTAAAGGAATCTCCTCCCGGAAAATTTAGGCCTAAAAAATACGAAGAGTCTGTTGGTGCTGTTTCTGCCATTACGCCTCTGTTATATTTTTTTAATTTAAAGAGAGTAAACTTAAAAAATTCCCTTTAAGAAATAATCTAAATTCACTCTCTTTATGGCGCAAGCGTTTATTGGCTTTTCTTGAGATAAATCTTACGAACCATTGACATACTCTTCTGTTTTTTCAGGAAACTCTACGGCAGGAAGAGGCATGTCTTTGTTTTTTAAAATGCGCTCTACCATACGTGCTGTTTGACG
>JAKBAL010000225.1 GCA_021809225.1 Pseudomonadota bacterium
AACAAATAGTATCTCAGAGATCTGAACCACACTCGAGTTCTGCTGCTGCTACTACTGCTTTATCCGCAAATGATCACCATAGAAAGAGTGTCTTATTAACCATTCAAGAAATACGTCTAAGGAATTCAGCTAACAAAAGCCACATTAAAAGGATGTATGAAGCTGCAAAAAGCTTTAAAAATGGAAAAATTAGAATAAATAGAAACAAAGTTACGATTGATTGGGTAAGAGGAGAAAGAGATCGTTCGGTAACGTTTGAATTAGGTCATAAGCAAAGCAATGAAAAAAGTTCAGTCTTAAAGGGATACAAATTGACAAAGGCATTGGATGCTTTAGAACAAATCTATCTCGATGGGTGGGATAAAGAAAATATTCTTGCTCACTTAGATGGGCGATTTAAATTCTATAATTTACCCTATCAATTTTTGGAAATTCTTTGGACAGGCCGAAGAGAAGAGTAAGAAATTGTTGATTAAATTTTATTGAATTTTATTTAATTTGTTTTTTTAATTATATTTAAAGTCTTCTTTAAGAGTGAGTCTTCTGATCATAGACTTTTACCTCAAAAAATTGTCCGGTGTTGAAATTTGCAACACTGTAGAATTTTTCTTGAACTTTTGTACTCTCTGTGTTTCATTAAATTAAATAAAGTAACTCATGATGTAAGCAAGTGTATTCCTTAAATAAGTTGATTGAAAGATTAGTTTGGTTAAAGGAAAAAAAGAAATTTGTTCTCATGAAAGAGTTGTATGAAAGTAACCCTCATTTACAGCATGCTATCTTACTTAGAATTGATGTAGAAAGAAATTTGTATCATCACGAGAGAGTTGCTGAATTACTTTTTGAGAGGAACATTCCCGCTACGTTTTATTTTCATACAAGATATAATACTTATAAGCCAGATGTCTTAAAGAGAATAGAGGCATTAGGACATGAAGTAGGGTTCCATCATGAATGTCTAGATCGCTCTCGAGGTAATTTTGAAAAAGCCAGGGATTTGTTTGCTCGGGAGGTTTCAAAATTTAGAGAAGATGGTTTTAATTTAAAAACCGTGTGTAGCTATGGAGAGTTAGGTCTCAAAAAAGTTGGGTATAAGACAAATCATGACTTATTCAAAAAATTTCCGGAGTTATTAAATAATTTAAATTTATATGGAGAAGTATACACTTCTATTTTCAATAAATGGAAACCAATTAATATAAGTGATACCTTGAGAGGAAATTCTCAGTTCTTTTCTAAAATACAAAATACATGGGATACTCCTCAGCTGACACATATTTTAGTCCATCCGCATTGGTGGCATTTTAATCCTTTACGAAGTTTGTTTGAAGTGACAAAGGATATTTTTCAAGCATCTTCTAATAAATTCATAAAAAGAAGAAGTTATAAAACGGTGATACAATAAAAATGAAACTAGATGATGCCGAGCTGGAGTTAAGAGAGTTATCTACCCTTTACACTGATGTTATATGCGCGAGTGAACATAGAAATAAATACAAAAATAAGCTATCTTGACAAACTTAAGCCTGAACTTTGGGGAAAATATTTGGGTCTTCCTTACTTGCTCGGAAATAAATGGGACGCTCTTGTTAGTTTTCGTCATTTATCTAAAATTGTTCAAAGCTATTAATCATGTTTGGCGCTCTCAAAAAATGTATTTATAATGTAAGTCATGTTGTGATTTTTAAGTTGGACCCTCCTTTTTATATTGATCTTCAAAAAGATAATCATATCATTTTTTTCAAATCTCTTGATGAAGTGCCTCATAAAATAGCTAGCCAGTTATTTTCCACTCCCCTTTCTTTTTTAATGAAGCATAGGTTAAAACACAAAAAAGCAGTTTTGATATGCTATATGAAAGAAGATAGACTTGTTGCCTACGGATGGATCCAAGATTGGTATTGTTTCAAATACTTAAGAAAAATTGTACCTAAGGCAACGATGTTGGGTCCATTCTGGACACATCCAAGCTGTAGAGGACAGGGGATTTATGGAAAAATGTTAGAGTTTTCTCTTTCTTTGAGTAACAATAATGAGCTAGCTATTATTTATGCGAGTGTTAATAATGAAAGTTCTTTAAAGGGAATTAGAAAAAAAATTTTTCAGGAGCTCGGACTAGCAAAAATATTTTCTATATTCACGGTCATTAAATTTGTGAGAATGTCGAAATCCTACCCATCCTCTTAACTATCCCAAAGTCCCTTTTTATCTGAGGGAAAACATTTCTATGTAGGTATTGGGCAGTAAACGTGGAATGGATGTAGATAAGGAAAGAAAAATTGCTTTTTAGTTATTGTCTTTCAACAACTAGCAGCTAAAGTAAGGAGGTTGGAAAATACTTGTAAAGTGCATGGTGAGGACCCTGACGGCCAAGTCCCAAATCAAAATGCCCGTTAAATTCCTCCGGCTCATAACGCTGCTGTTTGAAATAGCAGCTTCTCACTGCTATACCAAGCTTCTCTTTCTATAATTTCCATATATTTCTTTAAATGTTCATCTTGTGAATGTCCTCTATGATTCGGGTTCTGTTCTATGGACCTCCTTTCAAGGCCTATCCTCTCATCGGACAACTCACTTGTTAACTACCTCTGTCATATGACTTGGTTGCAACACAAAAAATAAAAAAGTTGCCCCGGGGAAAAGATAGCGGTATGCTACAAGCCATAAAGTTGCCTCTTGGTGCAAAGATCGGTTTAAGGGCCATAATGAAGAAATAGCTAGAGCCCTGAGTTTTTGTCAATCACCAAGAAGAATTTGAGTCATAACGCAAGACGGAACCAATGATAGATTCGATTTGGAAAACAATGGCTACACTGAAGAATATAAAGAGTATGATTTATGATGACGTATAATCGACATTTCTTATCTCTATTTGGCCAGTTTTCTTCTGTTTACTTATTCTTTACACGAGATTAAGGGAGAGTTAATCGAAATATCCAAGGTTTCCAATTGCTAAAAAATCCTTATTAGAGGATTAAGAGTGGAGTTGGACCTATGGTTAAACGCATGTTAATTGATGCTTCCCATCCTGAAGAATCACGGGTGGTGATATCAAATGACGATCGTCTCGAAGAGTTTGATTTTGAGACAACAACGAAAAAACAATTTAAGGGTAATATTTACCTTGCAAAGGTTATTCGTATTGAACCCTCCTTACAGGCTGCCTTTGTGGAGTTTGGGGGCAATAAACACGGTTTTTTAGCTTTTAATGAAATTCATCCCGATTATTATCGTATTCCGGTGGAAGATCGTGAAGCTTTAATGGCTCGGAGAGAAGAAGAAGTTATTTCTTCTATTGAGGAAACACCTGAAGAGCCGCATTCCAATAATGATGTAGAAATTTTAGGGGGAGAAGACGTCGAAGAAATTCACGATTCTTCTCCTCGCTTGCGATCTTTACGCCAATATAAGATTCAAGAAGTTATCAAGCGACGTCAAATTATGCTTGTTCAAGTTGCTAAAGAAGAACGGGGAGGGAAGGGAGCGGCGTTGACAACCTATCTTTCTCTTGCAGGACGGTACTGTGTCTTAATGCCCAATGCAGCAAAGGGTGGAGGGATTTCTCGGAAAATCACAAACGTTGCGGACCGTAAACGCCTTCGTGAGATTATTGAATCGATTAATTTGCCAGAAAGCATGTCTCTGATTATTCGTACCGCCGGGATGGCACGAAGTAAAATTGAAATTAGACGAGACTGTGACTATTTAATGAAACTTTGGAATGATATTCGGGAAAAAACACTTCATTCCATTGCGCCTGCTCTTATTTATGAAGAAAGTGACCTTATTAAGCGAGCGATCCGGGATTATTATACGCGCGATATTGAAGAAATTTGGGTTGAAGGAGAGCAAGGTTATAAAGAAGCGAAAGAGTTCATTCGTAAACTTATGCCGAGCCATGCCAAAAAAATAAAACAATATCAAGATGAAAAGAGTCCTCTTTTTTATTCCTATGGAGTTGAATCACAAATTGATGCCATGCATAATCCTGTGGTTCAATTGAAATCTGGGGGATACATTGTTTTTGGAACCACAGAAGCTCTTGTTGCTATAGATGTAAACTCTGGTAAAGCCACGCGGGAACGTCATATTGAAGAAACAGCTTTTAAAACTAACTTGGAAGCTGCTGAAGAAATTGCCCGTCAACTCCGGCTTCGTGATCTTGCAGGACTTGTGGTTATTGATTTTATTGATATGGATGAAAACCGAAATGTGGAGGCCGTTGAGCGACGCTTGAAAGATGCGATGCGGCATGACAGGGCCCGCGTTCAAGTTGGTCGCATCAGCCCTTTTGGTCTTTTAGAGCTTTCCCGACAACGTTTGCGACCTAATATTATTGAATCAACGAGCATACCTTGTCAGGCTTGTCGTGGGACGGGGATGATTAGGTCCGTAGAATCTGCGTCTCTCCACGTTCTACGCGGCATTGAGGAAGAAGCCATTCAGCAGAAAATCAGTGAAATGGTTGTTCATGCTCCAACATCAATTGCTCTTTATATCTTGAATCAAAAAAGAAAAGTTATTCAAGATATTGAAACAAGATGGAAAATATCTATACGCTTTTCACGGGATGATACCCTTGTGTCTCCTGATTATCGGATTGAACGTTTACGTTTGCAACGAGAAACCTCTCTGCACGCTGTTGCTAACAAGAGACATAAGGATGAAGACACGGTAATCAACCCTCCTTCTCAACCTTTAGTACGGAAGAGTTCGCATCAAACAGCCGCAAAAGGCCATTCGGGAGACCAGCGCCGTGATCATCAACGCACACATGAACGTGGTCCTCACGGGCAGATAAGGCCTTCTGTACCTCCTATTAAAGAAAACACTGAAATATCTATTGTCGAGGATTCGTTGACAGAAGTTTCTTTAGAACCGCTCTTTCCTAA
>JAKBAL010000226.1 GCA_021809225.1 Pseudomonadota bacterium
GGAGACGGGGTTTGAAGTCCAATGGTACGAAAACGTACGCTAAGGATGTGCAATATCCTCTAGAGAATGTTTTAATGATCTGACATTAATCTTTTTTTTATCAAATTTATAAAAATCGAAGGTTTTCTATCGTTTCCTGAAATATCTCCCTATCTTTTTCTTCCCCATACTGTTCTACGGCTTCTAGAAGTTTTTCTTCGATTATCCAGCAGAATAATGATCATTTAATTTCATTAAAGGCAAGAAACCACCACAGCCCTCAGGAGAAATGGTACAATTTTTCCATATATAACTCGGATATTTTTCTTAAAATCAATAGGTAGCTTCTTTTCAACCCGGATAGCATGAACCAAATGATCAAAAGAATTATATTTCTAAACAAACTTCTCGTTGGTTCGAAATTGAAAGTCTTTTAAAAAAATCTTTCTGGTATTATTTGAAAAACTGAGACCTCCCTCATAAGCCCGTCCATATTTTTTTCCCCCAATGTCAAATTGATGTAGGTAGAGATCATCTATCCCATGAAAATTTGGATAGTGTAATGAGATTCTACAATACTCCTGCTTTTTCCATCAGAAGACACCTCCAAGTCATAGGGCTAATATTCTTAAGAAAAATATGGAGCTGGTAAACTTCTAAAAAACCTTGGTGAGACAGTTGACAAAATTCCTGGAAGCTCGTGTAACGTATGGCCAACTCTTGAGCTCTTTAGCATAAAAAAAGGTAGGGCAATCCTGACTTATATGTTAATTTAATGTATTAACTCGATTTATAAGTACTTAAGAGATATAAATGCAGAAAATTTATTATATATGTTGCGCCTTTTTTCTTTCTTCAAGCACGGTCTCAGCAACGCACCACGTTCTCAAGTTCTTGATCGAGGCTGAAGTGCCTAAAAGAGCGTTAAAAGCAATTACGTACCCTTATTTTTTTTCTCAGCCCATTATAACAGCAGGAAAAAAAAATAGTACAATTAGCACCACTTCTTCTTTAGAAAAAGGCAAGGCAATGCAAGTCTTCTCTCGCCCAACTTACGATCGCATTGCTAAACATATTCTCTCCACTGATGAATCTGTAAGAATCGATATCCTAAAATCTTTTACGGGGCTCAACTCTATACATACTGCCACTCAACTTGATGAGCATTATAACCCTTTTGATCCTTTTAGTAGTATGAGAAAACTGCTTAATTCTTCTTCCTCTCAGGCATTGGTCAAAAACATCAGAAGTGCCTCAAATATAAAGCTCCTTCTAGAAGACAAAGAAAACAGCAATGCCCCTGATTTTTTAAGAGAATTAGGTACTTTATATGATAATATTATTCATGCTTTTCCTTACCATAAGTATCGCTCAACTGTTGATTTTTTATGTGAAACAGATTTTGGCTATGTGACAATGGCGTTTCAAGTTGCAAAGCAAGACTACTGGGATAAAAGAGCTCTTGCCGACGCAGCAAATATTTATGGAGATCAACTCATGACAAACCAAGGTTTTGGTCAAATTAAAAATGTAATAGGAATAAACCTCTTGGGTGACGGTTCCACTCCTTATTGGAGAGATGGAAATTTTGTCAGAGACTATGCCTTTGTCGATCAAAAAAACCACAAGGATAAAATTCGCTCCTTAAGATTGATCCAATATTCTTTGGGTGATGTTGACCTAGAGCATCCAGATTTAAAAGGCAATAAAAAACTCCAACAGTGGATAGAATTTTTTAAATCAGCTCATGAACAGCAAGAAACTCCTCCATCAGTTGATGAACTTGTAAAGAAGGCCTACCACATGATTCGTGTTGATGTATTAAAAGAAAAATATCCAGATCTTTTGAAAGATTAAAAAGAGTATTTCGATACTTTTACAGAACACAATAAACTATCTATAATAATATTAATATTAGAAAATAGGAAGAAATATCATGAGTAAAGAAAAGAAGTTTTTTATATACATTAGAATTACCTTACAAATTGTTTTGTTGTTATTTTCTGGTGTATCCGCTTCCGCTATGGAAGAAAACAGGGAAAGCTTTCAACCAAAAAGGCAACTTTCGTTTGCCAATAAGCAAAAAATACAGGACGAACGTTTAGAGCAACTGTTTAATGACAACCGAGAAGCAATGGAACAAGCGAAAAAAAGAGCTAAAAAGCGTTTAAGAATTGAAGTTCCACAAAAAACATATAATAAAAAGTAAACCCCCAGGAAGGAAAAAGGGTCAATAACTTTGACCCTTCCGTCTTTTTGATTAAGGATTTTTTCCTCTAATCTTTTCTTTATAAACAGGCATTTTATAAGAAGAAACCTCTTCAAGACCTTCATTTTCTTCCTTTTTAAACCTATGTGTTACATCTTTTTCATCTTTTTGTGAAATTTCATTTCTACTAATAAATCTTCCCTGTTCAGCAAGTTTTAATGAATCATCGCTTTCTACGTAGTAATGATATTGATTCCTTACTTTATTATATAAAAACTCTTGTTTTACAGGAGGTGAATTATGAATTAATCTTTTTGGAACAGAAGAGTGAGTAAATTCCTTTGTAAACAAATTTGTTACTCTATACATCGCTTTTGCTTGGGATATACACACAAATGAATTAGCTGATAGCCATAGAATTGAAAATGAAATTACACTTTTTTTCATTTTACGTCTCCTTTGTTTTTAAATTTCATTTAATGATAACATCATATTGTGCTATAATTGGCAATAAAGACAAAAAATTCAATGCCTATCCGAACAGTACCTGTGATGTTACGGGCTTCGCGTGAACGCAAGCGCCTAGAGCTCTAAAGAACAAAGAGTCCGGATCATGTCGTCGATTAAACCTAAAGGTATATTCTGCAAGGTATTGACTTAAATATTTTGCTTCAACACCATGGTGCGTTCCGGCTATCCAGGACTTTGCGTTAGAAATGATGGTATGGACGCCTCGATAAGAAGTCTCTTATCAACGGCCTATTCCAGGGTTACCCTGGGTGACCATAAGGGCTTTTATTAAAACCATTAAGAAAGGACATCCATACAGTGACGGAATATAAAATAATTGGCATCGACTTGGCAAAGACAAGACTTCATATTGCTGTCCTTGATTTTGACAACAAACTCATTTTGAAGAAGGCCCTTCATCGAGATGATGTTTTATCTTATTGTGCTATAACTTTTTCAGCGGGCGTGACCATCGCTATGGAAGCCTGCGGAGGCTGTCATTTTTTTGGGCAACAGTTTGAGGGTTTGGGATTTCGTGTCATTTTACTCAAACCGAAAGATGTTAAGCCTTATGCAAAGTCCAAGCAGAAAAACGATACCAATGATGCTCTGGCTATTTGTAAAGCAGCCCTTGATCCGGAATTAAAACACGTCCACTTGAAAACACCCAGAGAACAAACAGTTGCCTACCTACACAAGGCTCGCCAAAATGCGATCCAACAACGTATTCAGCGTAGTAATTCCATTTTAACCTCTCTGATGGAATTTGGAGTTATTGTAAAATGTTCAAAGTCTGCTTTTGGAAAACAGGCTAAGGCTCATATTCAACAAGCCTTTGAAGAAGAATCCCTCCCAAAGGCTGTTTTTGATCAAATGATGTTAGATACTATCGAGATTACAAATCTTTTAAAAAGAGAAGCTTTGTTGGATAAGGAAATTCGAGCTTCCAATAGTCAATCAGAAACGGCGGGGCTCCTTGAAACCATTCCCGGCATTGGCCTCATCAATGCAAGCATTTTGAGCATTCAGCCCATGAGTAGTTATGCAGATGGTCGAGAATTTTCAGCGTCTCTAGGGCTAGTTCCCAAGCAGCATACAACAGGCGGAGAGATCAAATTAGGAAGAATTACAAAACAAGGGAATCGCTATATTCGCACGATGCTAATCCAAGCTGGCAGAGCTATTCTGATGAGAGTTGGAAAAGAAAATGTTCCTCAAAATAGTCTTTACGATTTTGCAATCAAGCTAAAAGAAAAAAAGGGCTTCAATGTAGCTTGCGTTGCAATTGCCAATAAACTCGGGCGAATCGTTTATGCTTGTGCCACAAAAAAACAAGTTTACTCATCAGGTTTGTGAATAGATCGGATTGGATAATGATATAAAATTTCAAGGAGAGCAATTATGGATACATCATGAAATGAAAATACAATAAAACACAATAAGCGAAAGTTATAGGAGATAATGAACAAGCATTCTGGAATAAAATCCGTAAATAAGTTTAGGCACTTGATGCCGTAGAAATGAAAGGTCTCTCCAGGATATAAGCAGAATGCAGAAACCATTAGGGCACGTGATGCCGGATATATGACAGCTTCTTTCATTCATCCCTAACAACATTCGTAGACACAATGCTTAAAAAAACTTTTAAAAAAAATTATTGACTTCCCCAAGCGTCCATATATGAACTTATGAACCCAAGGTAACCAATGGTTTAGTATCTTTTGATTTGAGCCCACCACCTGATAATCAACGTCTACATTCTCTAAATGGATTAAGCTTGGACTAGCGTCAGTATTAACCATGGCATTTTTCTCAATGGCTTTGTCCACAAAGTTTTGTGCATTTTCCTTTGTTTCTTTGGCTACCAACACTTTTGCAACTCCGGCTTTAGTTTTTCTATGCCCTTTTTGATCTCTCCAATCTTTCGACTCGATAGCGACCAAAACCTCTGTTTGATTGCCCGTGTGTCTCTTACCAAAAACAGCTCCATCCAATTCAATGATAGTCTTAAGTTTATAGATTTCATCACGCTGTCTGAGAGCTTCCCTAATTTTATGAAGAATAATCCAAGCCGTACCATAAGATTTCATCTCAAGGTCTGCCTGTAACTCCATGGCTGAAATGCCACGTTTTCCCTGTGTCACAAGGCAAATTGCTCTCAACCAAACTAAC
>JAKBAL010000227.1 GCA_021809225.1 Pseudomonadota bacterium
AAAAAAAATATCATATTAATAAAATATTATCTTTTTCACATTAGAATAAAATCAGAATAAGAAGAATAACAACACAAACAACGTCTTAACACTAAGGAGGAAACAATGAAAAAAATAGCAACTTTGGCATTTCTAGCCGTATTGACAACAGGAGCTGCAAACGCAGCTGAAGGCTATCAAGACTTCGCTTTCTACACAAAAGGAGCCGTAGAAGCTCCTTGCGCTACCGGCGGTTGTAACGTACCAGCCCCTTGCTGCTCACCTTGTAGCCGTAGAACAGAGACTGTCGTTTCAGGATGTTGCACACCAACATGTGTAAAAACTTGTGATGCACCATGCGGCAAGATGGTATGTTGCCCAGATATCGTTGGGATTTTTGGAACATCCATGTTTGGTAGCTGGATATAATCAAATCCTGGGTTATTCCAACCGATCTCCGGTGGGGATCGGTGGGTATCCCACCAAGGCTCGTTTTTCGTTAAGGGTTAAAAAGGAAGCTTTTTCTATTTTTCCCCATAAAACTTCTCGTTTAGGGGCCAAGGCGGGAATTGAGTCTGTATCATAGTCTAGGGAAAGACCCTCTCCAAAGAGAGGGGTAAGCCATTGATTTAATTCTCCCTTCATCATCTCAAGATGGGGGAGAATTGTATCTTCCCAAAGATGGTACCGGGCTTCTTTATAGTTTGAAAAGGTAGCATCACCTGGCACACCCACCAACATAGGGGGAACGCCATAAACTTGCGCAATTTCCCGTGCAGAAAGATATTTCCCCTCGATAAAATCTAAATCTTTTGGGGAAAGCCCCATTTCTTTCCACTCAAAATCCCCTTCCATGATCAGGATGCGTCCTGAATTGCTTGCCCCTTCAATGGTTGATCTCAATTCTTGACGTAGGCGTTGGCGTTGCTCTTCTGATAAAGTGCCCCCATCCTGGTCGGGGCGAAATTGGAGCGCTCCTGAGGGCCGTCCCCCATTTTGCAAAAGAGAAAGATTGTGACTGGCAACGGCGTTGTGTTGATCAATGGCATGAGCTGCCGCTTCGATCGGGCTCATGCCATACCAATCATGCAGAGGATGGAAGGTCTTGATGTGTAAAACGCGGGATCGTCCATTGATCGGGTCCACAGGAATGCGCACCGATTGTCCGCTAAGGCTGTATTCAAAGGCTTCAGGAACGCCTCCTGCGCCCGGAATAACCCTCACTCGATCTGGTCTGAGAAGATAAAGCTCTAAAGGTTCATCCTCTGGGATCACAGCTTCAATATAAACATTGCCTGCCAACAGAAGATAGGCTGTTAACGTTTCCATAAAACGAGAAAGACCTTGTTGGGGATTAGGGTTGTGAAGAAGTCCGAGGAGAGGGTGAGTTTCAAGGCAACTCTCTCCTTTATAAAGCCGCCAAGGAACGCTTGAAACCCCTCGCGCAATCAGCGAAACACAGCGATAAACAACGATGTTTTTTTGGTACCCTTCCTCCGCAAGGGTGTCATACTGCCGGGGTGTCCAAAGAGGTTGACGCGTCCCTCCTGTCACAAAAAGGGGAGCCGTTGCACTGGCTTTTGTTTCGGGCCAGCGCAAAAGTCTATTGATCCAAGGATGCATGGGAAATCCTTTTGTAAGAGGTTGGGAATAAATAATGAATGGAGTGAATTGATGTGTATTATTAGGTTTTTTTTCTGAAAAGGCCGTAGATAAAATTCTTTCAGTGTATATTTATGTCTACCATAGGTTTTTATAAATCCCAAATTCTAATATTAGCCATTTCAGGAGCTAGGGAGGATGCTTATTAAGAAAGAATTTAAAGTAGGTATAAAATTATAGCTATTGATTTTTTTTATACTAGTGCTATATACAAAAAGTAACTTATTTAGTTATTTATTGTTAATGTTATGCTAGGAGAAGAAAATGATATTTTTAAAACGTTTATACAATCCCCAAAATACTATTACCGCTTTCGTGATGGCGACCTTCTTATTGGGGTCAGTGAATACGCCCTGTAAGGCGATGGAGGAGAGTGACCTTGAAGATTCTCAGGTCTGTAGGATAAATTCTCTTCCACCAGAAACTGGTTTATCTATTTTAAGTTTTTTGGAAGCAAATGATTTATATTCTGTGATGACAACGTGTTCCCACATGTATGGTCTCTGTCAAGATGATTCCCTATGGAAGGGTATTGCAAGCCACGACAGGATAAAGGTTGAACTCATTAGTGATACTTCTAGTATTAAGGAATTTATTAGAGATTTTGTTCTTAATAGAGGCCCTGTTTTTTCAGAAATTATTAACGCCACAGGTTTTTCTATTGCCGTTCAACCTCAGATTCAGACGGATCATAGATACACGACTACTTCGGGTGGGGTGACGGTCAAGAGATATCTTTCTTTATCCATGAGTTCGAAAGACCTTGCTGAAGATGAATCAATAGTCATTACGAATACAAATATTCAGGATGAAATACAAGCCTTAGATTCATACTATTATGGTACCATCCCGAACAATGTTCCGATACTCTCTGTAACCGATATAAATGTAAGGAATAAAGATGCTGATCAACTTGATAAAGATGCTGATCAACAACTTGTTGAATTCGTTGAATGGGGGGGGCTGGGGGGCGCTCAACCTGTAAAATGGGCTGAACTTCACAATTTTGTACAGGGAAGAGTGAAGTTTACAATAACTTATAAGGATGATAAATTTGTATTAAATGTAAATAAATTTAAGCCAAATCAAAATTAAATTACAGCGTTATAAGCTTTAAAGATAATACAGAAAAACCTTGTTTTTATATATGGCAAATATAAATAAAATAGGTTTTTTATAAAAAACATGAGAAATCCAGTGGTAAGCCCACTGGATTTTTTAATTTCTGTTTCCCATTTAAGAAGATAGGCCTAAAATGAAAAAAAATTAAACGTTGAATGATGAAAATTTTTATACAAAACAAACCTTTCTGGGCTCTTTTTGGAACGCAATTCTTAGGGGCGTTCAACGATAATTTTTTTAGAACAACCTTTGTGGCCTTGGTCACCTTCCATTTGGTTGCTTATACGGAGACAGCTCAAGCTCTTTTTGTTTCTGCAGCTTTTGGACTTTTTATGTTGCCTGCGTTTTTATTCTCACCGCTTGCGGGACAACTTGCAGATCGATATGACAAATCTAGTATTATTCGGTGGGTTAAGATTTCTGAAGTCTTGATTGTAAGCGTGAGCGCCTATGGCTTTATTTATAAAAACCCGTATTTGCTTTTAGTGGCTCTTTTCTTTATGGGAGTGCATTCAGCTTTTTTTAGTCCTGTTAAATATGGTATTTTGCCTGATATTCTTCCTCATGAGAAAATTTTGAGCGGTAATGGTTACATTGAAGCCGGAACTTTTCTTGCGATTATGTTAGGGACTCTTTGTGGAGCTTTGTTAATTCATCTTCAGATTTCCCCTGGCATCTTAAGCTTTCAATTGCTCTTTATAGCCATTTTAGGACTTATTTTCAGTTGGTTCATTCCCGCAATTCCTGGTAGAGCACCCCATCTTAAAATCCGGACGTCCTGGACAGCTGAAGTTAAGCGACTTTTTCGTTATTCTCGAAGGGAGGAGCGTGTCTATAGAGCCATCATTGGTATTTCCTGGTTTTGGTTTGTCGGGTCGATCCTCTTGTCCCAACTTCCGCCTTTTGCCAAAGATGTTATCAGGGTTGAAGAAAGTGTTTTTATTTTCCTGCTTCTTCTCTTTACCCTTGGGATTGGAGTCGGGTCTCTTCTCTGTAATTGGCTTTTTAAAACCGAAGTTACAACAAAGCATGTTCCTTTATTTGCTTTGCTTATGGTTCCTTTTTTGTTTGATATTTCGAGTTTTGGCTCTCCCTTGGCGGCAACCACAATGTCTCTCTTTTCCTTTTTAATGTCCCTTCAAGGGCTTCGATTAACGGTAGATATTTTTGCTCTTTCGTTTGTGGGTGGTCTTTTCATTGTGCCGCTTTATGCCTTTATCCAAACCCAAGTGTCTTCCAAAAAACGATCTCAAGTTATTGCTTTTAATAATATAATCAATGCCGGATTCATGGTTTTTGCAAGTTTTGCTTCCTTTTGTCTTTTAAGCCTAAATGTTTCGATTCCCACGCTTATTTTCTTAACCGCTTTGGGTCAAGTCGTTGTGACTATTTATATCATTAGAATTCTTCCCGACCCACTGCTCAGAAAATTTCTTTACCAGCTTTTACGCATTTTGTTTCGTTTTGAAGTTATAGGTTTTGAAAATTATGAAAAATCGGGGGAAAGGGTTATCCTTATTGCCAATCACACATCATACATAGATGCGCTTTTGATTGCAGCAGTGTTGCCTGAAAAACCTCTTTTTGCAATTAACCGTTTCACGGCGCAAAAATGGTGGATCAAACCTTTCCTTGTTCTTGCCAAAGTATTTCCTGTTGATCCTCTCTACCCCTATGCTTTGCGTGAGGTGATTGAAAAGGCTAAAGAGGGGCAGAAAGTCATCATCTTTCCGGAAGGGCGACTTACGCTTACGGGTGGGTTGATGAAGATTTATGAAGGGCCTGGGATGATTGCGGAAAAAGCAGACGCATCCCTTCTTCCCATTCGTATTGAAGGGGCTCAATATACTTTTTTCTCCCATCTCAAAGGACAAGGCCCTCGTAAGTTTTTCCCCAAAATAACACTTACTATTCTTCCCTCTCAGATCCTTAAAGTTGATCCAGAAGTTGTGGGAAGAGCCCGTCGAAGAGCATTGAGTGAACAAATTTACGCTGTGATGAGCGCAATGATGTTTACCACAAGTCCACTCGAAAAGACGCTTTTCTCGGCATTGCTCAAAAGTCGAAAGCTTTATGGATCTATGACGCCTATTCTGGAAGATA